>JANJTQ010000196.1 GCA_024711005.1 Opitutaceae bacterium
CACCCATTTGCCGATGGGGTCGGCATAGCCGAGCAGGATGAGAAACAGGACGAGGAATGGCGTGGCGCCGGCGAGGAAGGGGATGCGACGCCCCCACCTGCTGCGGTGGCGGTCGCTGCGGAAGCTGATCAGCGGATTGATGCCCATGGACATCATGTTGGGCATCGTGACGAGGATGATCCCGATCATCACATTGGGCGCTCCAATGCTGCTGAGTTTGAGCGGCAGGATATTGGGAACCACCGTCTCCATGAGGGTGAAGCAGAAATCACCCCACAGCAGGAACAGGAAGAGGGTGATCAGCCCCGCCTTCGAATAGACAAGGGTGCCGATCTTAAAGCGATCGGGGGCCCCGGCTGGCGTGGTTGTTGAGCTGGGTGCGGGCGAGGCATGGGCGGACATGGAAAAGTCATTCGGTGGGCGAAGGATCGAGTCTCAGTCACCGATCGGGACCGGGGTGTCCGGCAAGGTTTCGAGCTCGTGGTGAATCCACGCGCGGGCGAGTTCCTGCATGGTCTGGGCTTCGAGGAGCTCGCTTTGTTTGCGGCGGTGTTCGGACGCAACGTGCTTGCGCGCGTTGAGGATCACTTGGGCGGCGAGAAGCGTGTCCAGACGGGCGGTGTTGAGCCCGATCTGCTTGTGGCTGCGGCGGACGTCCTGGCGCACGGCGCGGGGGAGTTGGGTACGCAGGATGTCCTGGAGCTTGCCGATGTCGGCGTTGGCATCGAAGAGGGCGTTGAGGTTGGCGTTGACGATGCGGCTTACATTCGCGCCGCCGCCGACATCGATGCCGATGCCATTGACGTAACCATCGACGACGGGGGCGAAGGGTTTCACCAGCGGGGGAAGGTCGACGTCGATGACGGCGGGGAGCCAGTTGCTGACGCGCGAGAAGGTCCCGTTGCCTTCGAGGGAGGAAAGGAAGTGGAGGAAATCGAGGGCGCGTTCCGGATGTGGTGAGGCGCGGGTGAGACCGAAGGACGCTCCGGTGGGCGTTTCGGATTCGGAGACCGGGCCGAGCACGCCGACGCCGAAGCGCGGGTGATCGGGGGACGGCATGGGAAGCTGAAAGGCGCCGACCTCGAACGGGGCGAGCGACCGGAAGCTGGGGGCATCCCAGCTTCCGGTGACGATCATGAGGGCGCGGCCCTGGACAAAGTAGAAGGTGGCATCGTCGCGGGCGGCCTGGATAAAGCCGGGCTGGGCGAAGCGGCCGATCTGGCGGGAAAGGACGAGACCGTTGATGAACTCGGGCTCGTCGAGGTTCCACCGACCGACGAGAAACTGGAGGGCGTTGGTGGTGGGGTGGGGACGAAGGAGGAGGTTGTCGTCGAGACGCTGGGCGAGGCGCTGGGTTTGACTGCCGATCAGCTGGGAAGCGAACCACGGGGTTCCGTAATTGGAGCCGGCGATGGGGAAGATCGTCATGCCGGTTTTTTGGGCGTGGGCTTGCACGCGTTCGCAAATGGAAACGAACGCGTCGTAGTCGGCGGGCGGGGGCGTGTCCCCGAGGATGCGTTTCCACTCGGTGACGTTGTAGTACATCCGGATGGTGACCATCGACAGCGGAACGCCGTAATACTCGAGGAGGTTGGGCTTGTAGCTTTCGCCGCTGGCAAGGCCATCGACGAACGTGTCGCGCCAAGGCATGCCGGCGAGCGGCGTACCGGCGTTGTAAGGATTGGGCTTTTCGACGTGCTCGGTGAGAGGACTGAAGAAGCGGGCGAGTGTCTCGTCGTCCGACCCCTTGCCTACCTGGATCAAGTCGGGGGCGGTGCCGCCGACGAGTTGGGTTTTGAACCAACTCGGATAGATGCGCTCGGGGATGGGATTTTGCTCGATGCGGACGCCGGGATTGAGGCGTTCGTAGTCGCGGGCGAGGGTGTCGATGGCGTCGCGGATGCCGGACTCGAGTTGCCAGTGGGCGATGCGGATGACGACCTCGTCGGGGTTGTTGGCGGAGCGCTGTCGCTTGAAGACCTGGGTCAATGCGATGCCGAAGCAGGCGAAGAGCAGTGCAAAGCCGATGACGGGAAGGATGCGTTCGCGGTTCATCGGGCGGCCTCCACGACCTTTCGGGGGGCGGCATCACTCGTCGAAGTGAGAGCGGTGAGACGTTCCTTGACCATCAAGCGGCGGGCATCGCGGGGAAAGTTTTTCAGGAACAGGTTGTAGTATGACGTGGCGATGTCGGTGCGTCCGGTGCGGCGGGCGAGCTCGGCGATACGAATCCAGGTGTCACGGCGGGTGCCGGCACGGGCGATGCCGGCGCGTTCGCCGGCGAGGAGGTGATCGAGGGCGATGTCTTCGCCGAATTTGAAGCGGAGTGCCACGTCGCCCATGACGAGGTTAAAATCCCGGATGGCCGAAGGCTCGTTGAGCGAAGCGCCGCGCGTGGCGAGACGTTCGAAGCGGGTGCGGACTTCGTCGGGCGGGATGTCCGGTTCGAAGAGTTCGATGAGCGCGAGTTGAACCACGGCGCGTTGGGCGAGCGGGTGGGGGGAGTCGAGGGTCGAGAGTTCGCGGAAGATGACGAGTGCGGCGGAAACGTCGGGGTTGACGCGGTGGACTTGAGGGATGCGGGCCAGGAAATAGCGGGAGGAGATCCCGAGATGATCGGTCGCATTGGACGCCGCGATCGCGGTGAACAGGGCCGCGGCGCGATCCAGATTGGCGTCGGTTTTGGGCTGGAGATTGAGGAGGGTGACCGCCTCGCCGAACCGGGCCTCGCGGTCTTCGGATGGAAGTTCGGCGAAGGCGGCGTGGGCTTCTTTCAAGAGACCCAGCGCAGTGAGTTCCCAGGGAGAGGAGGCGGGCGCGGGATCGCTGGCGAAGAGGGGCGCGGAGAGGAGGAGGAGGAGGCAGGGGATGAGATGCGAGTAGGACATCAGCGGCGGGCGACGGCGGGATCGAGGGACGGCGGGATTGACTCGATGATTTTTTTCATGGAGAGCCCGACGGGCTTGGGGTCGTTTCGACTGGGCGGGATGTCGTTAAGGAAAACAGAAAGTCGAGTATCCGTGGCTAGCATCTGAGGAGTGCCGATGACTCGCTGCCATGATTGCTCGCCGGTGGTGGCGACGTTGATCCAGGTTCGAGAACCCTCGGGATAGGGCACTAAAGAAGGCTGCATGGCGGTGAGCATCACAGTCTGAGAGCCGATCTTTATGGCAACCGGGCGTGATGAAAAACTGAATACACGCATCATGCGAACGGGATGGGCCTCCCGGCTGTTGTCGAGCACGATGCTTTTAATCGATTGAGGTGGGGCGTTTTCATCGTATTGAACAAGCGGCCCATCGGGGTAGAGAACGACCAGTGTTTCGGCTCCTTTTTCCGTCTTGACGGATGCGGTGACAACGGGGACCCGGATGGGCGGTTTTCCTGGTTCGGGGGAAGGAACCAGGCGATAGAAGAGAATTTCGCTGGTTCCCGGGACCAGATAAGGCTGCGAATAGGCATTTTGACCAACGGCCACCGTTACCGATTTCCCTCCCAGGTCATAGAGCATGTCTTGGACAGGCAGGATGGAGAAGAGTTTGAATGTCGCCGGCGGAGGTTCGGGCGCGACTTGGGCATGCGCGACCACAACGGTTGCAAGCACCAAATAAAAGCACGCGATCAGATGTCGGAAGGAGATAGCCATCGGAATGAGATGATTTGAAATTTACGGCCAAAATTTCGATTGGATGTGTTCGTGGGCGTGGCCTCGGGATTGTCCGCGGAAGGAGCAACGTATTCGGGCATACGTTGAACGACGGCCTCGCACCAGGCGCGTCCGGAAGAAGTGCCGGTGACCGGATTGATTGCTTCACCGTAGGTGCGGACTAGAAATGTGTCGGAGCGGGCGGAGAGACCGGCACCTATGGTCGAGAGCACGTCCGCTTGTGTGAGAAACTTCGGTGCGAAGGCCGCGTTGCGGCGATAAGCGCCTTCCGGAACACTCACGGAGTCGCCCCGGGCGGCTTCGAGCGAATACTTGCTGTGATCGCCCCAAGGCAAAGAGTTCACGCGATGGGCGGCATTCCAATAAGAACCCGCAGACGTATCGTTAGACGCGAAGGCATCGGGAGCGTTTGTCTGCGTCGTAGCATCGATCGCTGCTTGGAGCGTTCCTTTGAGACGTTCGTCTGCGGTGGTGGTCGAGGGATTGTTGATCAGGCGACGATTGATAAAATCCGATAGGGATACGAAAGGTCCTCGAAGACGAATTTGAGTGACGATGTTGCGAGCGAGTTGGGCGATTTGTTCGTCGCTAAGAACCCGATAGCCGTTCCAGAGTTCGGGGAGATCGGTGCCGAGTGTTGGAGCGCTTCCGGTCGGAATCGTGGTGCCGCCGATCGGACGGGAGAATCGAGGGAAGGCCGAATCAAGTTCGTCGCCTGGATTGGACGGGATGACAGGATCGTAAACGAGCTTGTTGACGCCACCGAGAATCGCGCGCCATGCCTGCTCGGACGTGGAGTTAATGTTGAACCCACCGGAAAGCATCAGGCCTGCGGCGGCTTGGTTCGGGTCGCGAAGATCCTTGTCCGCATTATGAACCGAGTGGCGTCGGTTGGCCAACACGGTGGGATCGCCGATATCCGGAACGGTGGAGAAATAGAAGCGGTCCCAGAGCGAGCGATTGAGAAGCCACGAGATGTCGTAATAAACACGCTGCAATGCGTTGGGACTTTGCGGAACAACGGGCTCAGTGGTGAACGTGGCGTTGCGAGTCGCGATTTCCGAGAGATTGGTGAAGCGGAAATCAGCGATACTGTTGCCCACCGCGTAGGCCGGATAGGTTCCTGCAAGAGAGAGATTGGCGTGTTGGAGCTGGCCAATGGAAAGCAGGGGCTGATCGCTATGCCGGAACTCGAAGAGCGATGCTTTGACGGGCGCATCGGTCGTGGTGTCCCAGTCGTGGCTGAGGCCGGCGGAAGCGCGGTCGCCGGGGCTGTTGGTGCTGAACCAAGTCGGCCACATGTTGGCGTCCGTACCAACTTGAGCGATGTAGCTGGTGGAGTAGTTGGGATCGCGTCGAGTCCTGAACGAATAAGGCGCGCGGATGTTGGTTTGAGCGAGCCAGCGTATCCAAGGAATGGTGCCTTTATTGGCGGTGCGCGCGCTGCCCGTGGATGAAAAAACCGTGGTGACAAAAAGCTTGAGACCCGGTTCATCGCCGAGACCGGCGGGGCCGAGAATGTCGGGGCCTTGGAGTGGATTGATGACCGTGCTTGTGTCGTAGCCGATGGATTGATTGGCCTGATACCAAGTGTTTTCAGAGGGTGTCCATACTTGGGTCGCGGACGTGAGGCTTTGGGCGGTGGTGCGGGGTTTGCCGAGGTAGATGTGGAAACCGCCGCCGCCGCCGTTGCTGAATTGTACGCCGGAGCCGGAGCCGGTGTTGAAATGCGGCTTCATCATAGCGCCGCTGGTCGTGAATCGGAATCGTCTGGTGCTTTCACCTGCCTCAAATTTCGTTCCAGATATGGATGCGAATGTAGTTGGGTTAAGACCGGGCTCAAGCGTGGTTGCACACGGTGTGGCCGTGTCCTGCGTGTAGGTGGTGTTGCTCGGGAGGGTGAAAACGATGCTTTCCCCGGCTTTCATTTCGGGACATTGGACCAAAAAGCGGAAATACTGCATCGGCCGGTCGGTAGGCTGATTCGCCGTGAGAAGGCGTGCGGCGTAGCGGATGTCGCGGGTCTCTTTGACGACCCACGCGGCTTCGGCGTTGGACGGATTGATCAGCGCGGGATCTTCCATCTGAAGCTGCATGCGGGTGGCATAGCCAGGTTGGCCGATACCCACTTCATACGTCTCGGCTTTCATGCGAGTGGTGTAGGGATTCCACAGCACCACCACGGGATAGAGGTTGAAGTTAATGGTGACGCCCGTTGCCGGAGCGCTGGCGGCGGCGTAGCGGAAGCCCAGTCCGACATAGGTTAGCACCGGAGAGATGCCGACTTTATCGGGTTTGCCGCTGGTGTTGAATACAGGAAGACGGGGAGCCAGTGGTTCTGGAATCCCGGCCGTCACGGTCACGGTGGTTGTCGCGAAATCACGCAAGTGCCCCCAGGTGGGCATGGTGTAGGTGGTGCCTTCTTCCGATGCGTAGAGGGTTTTGTCGTCGGAGGTGGAGTCGGTTGCCGAAGGAGCGTAACCGGGGGCGAGCAGTCGAGAGAGGTCGCGCTTCAGTCCGCCTGCGTAGGCGTCAGCGAGCACGCTGGTGGAGTGCGCGGTGATATCATGGAAGCGAAACTGAGCGGCGGCGGTAAGCGTGGCGGGGGTGGTGCTGACCAGCGGGAGCTGTTTTGCGGACACGATATTATCAACGGAAAGCGAGGGATCGTAAGCGGCATCAATACGCGGCGCGATCAACGCGGGCGGAGGCTCGGATAGAACGTCGCTATTCATCAGCTCGATGGCGGCGCGCGAGCTGCTTACAAAGGCATTTGGTTTGTCTGCCACAGTGTCGACGAGAGGAAGATTCACGCGGGCTTTGACGCCTTCATCGCCGACCCACCAAGCGTAGCGGCCTACGCTGCGAGGCGCATTGCTCCCGGCGGGGAATCCAGGAAGGGTGCTTTCGGGCACTTCAATGTTCATCAACGGAGCGGCGACGTAATCGATGGCGCGTCCGTTCGGCACGGCGGTCCGAGTGCTGCCTGGGCCTACTAGCATGGTGGCTTTATGAACCGTGCCGTTGCTGTCGGTGATGGTAATCGGGGTGTCGGTGGTTGCCGAATCGGTGAGGTCGGTGGTCGCGACTGTTGGAATAAAATCGACCCCTCCGGCGAGTGCGGCGGAGGTGGCCGTGATTTCGCCTTTGGCGCCCACGTCGGCGGCGGGATTAAACGTGCCGCTTTCGTTGCCGCTTACGAGCCAGGTGAGTAGGCGTGCAGGAGAGCCGGTCGTGGTGTTGATATTTGCCGGCGTAATGTGTGCGGTGGCGACTTCCGAGGGAATCTGAGCGTAGTCTGGGGCGATCGCGTTGCCATATACGCCAGTCCAGCGGGCGTTAGGGACGGTGGCACCATTCTCCAAATCGGCGCGGGCGGTGGTGCGCTGGTCGGGGCCGGCGTATTTCTGGAGCTGGCCCACCGCGATGTTCAGTGCCATCAGCGCGTTTTGACGGGCTTGGGCGAGTTGCTGGTTGTTGCTCGCCACCTGGGTCTCCACGCGCGTCAGCGCCGCCAGCGACACGAGGAGTAACACGAGAAACGCCAGCAGCGTGATCGTGATGAGCAATGCAAAGCCGCCGCGCCGTTGGCGTAGAGTGCTCAATGACGAATGCCCCATGCTCGATGATGGTTGGTCAGGGGAGTTTGAGGGGCGTCGTGGCATGGCGGACGGGGGTGATGAGCCTGAGGGTCGGAGTGGGGTGGGGCCGGACACCGCGGGAGGAGGTTATCGCTCCCGCGGCTTGAGTTCAAACGGGGTCGGTTGCTATCGGATGCCTAACGGCGGTCCTTGAGCTGCCAGACGCGAACGTAATCGACTTTGAAGTAGTCGGGGAGTTTGGAGAGATCGACGTCCTTGGTCGCCCAGCCACCCATTTGCGTGTTGAGCTTGATGTAGGACGGCACATTCGAGACGCGTTCGTTTTCGTATTCGACGACTTTTTTGCCATCGATGAACCAGGTGAGTTTTCCGGGTTCCCAGAGGAGTCCGAAGGTGTGCCAGCCGTCGGGCGTAGGGCCGAAGTAAAGCTGGCTGGTGCCCCAGGCTTTATGCTTGTCGCCGTAGCCGTCCCAGTGAACCGCCACGTTGTTGCGACCCGGACCCCATTCGGTGAGGTGCTCGATGATGTCGATTTCCATGGCACCTTTTCCGGTGTCGCGGCGCTGCCACTGATTGAGTCCGGAGTCGGCGCCGCGGTCGGGCATCAGCCAGAAGGCGGGCCAGAGACCGCGAGCGGTCGGGAACTTCACACGGGCTTCGAAGTAGCCGTATTTCTGGGTGAATTTGTCGTAGCTCTGGATGAGTCCCGAGGTGTATTCGCGGGTGGGGCGGGCTGGGTCGTTGTTTTCGTGACCGTGGCGTTTCTCGGATTTGAAGGAGACGACTCCGCCGCCGACGATGACGTTCTCCGGAGCGTAGCGCTGGAGCTGGCCCGGCTGAGGGCCGTCCCACGGGAAGCGGGTGGTCCAGAGCTTGTCGTTCAGTTTGTCGCCCTCGAAGTTTTCGTTGAGCGTCTGTACCCAATTGCCTTCGACGGGCGGACGCTGGCCAAGCCAGGCCGGGGGCGTGACAGGGACGTTGCGGTCGGCGGGCGAGGTGAGGCCGGCGGCGACGGCGGACGGGCTGCCGGATGCCTTCAAGTCGGAAAGAACGAGCGTGGTGTCGGTCTTGGGCTTAACGATGAAGATCTGAATCGCGGAGATGCGCTTGGAGTTAAGCGGGAAGGCGGGGGCGCCGTTTTGCTGGCCGAAGGTGAGCGTGAGGGTCTTGGTTTGGCCGGCCTCGATCACGAGGTTTTCGGTGTTCCAAGGTTCGGTCTTCCAGTGGCCCGGGTTGTCGACGCGCATGAAGGCGGTGACGCGACGCTGATTGGGATTGGTGATGGTGACCTCGATGTTGCCGAAGGCGTCGAGATTCCAGCCGCCCTTGGGAATGGGGAACTGGATATTGGGATAGTTGGAGCCGGCTTGGAAGGTGACCTTGATCTTGCCGTTCTCGATGACGGCGGAGGAGTCGTTGTATTTGAAGCCGGTGAGACCGTTCTTGGAGAGGTCGAGCAACTCGCCACTGATGGGCGGGGAGAAGGTGGCATCCTTTCCGGCTGCGGCCGCGGGAGCGGAAGTCGACTCGCTGCTTGCGGCGATATCGCGAACACCGGCGGTGCCGAAGGGGCGGAGGTTTTTGACGAGGATGGCGGAGGTCTGCTTGGGGTTGCCGGCGAAGAGCTTGATCACGCTGATGCGGGAGGCGTCGAGCGCGTAACCGGGGCCGCCGTGAGATTGACCGAAGGTGACTTTGACGGTCTGGGTGGCGCCGGCGGGGATCCAAATTCCGTTGGTATTCCACGGGGACTTTCTCCAGTCGCCGGGGTTGTCGACGCGCAGGTTGATGTTGAGGCGCTCGGTGCCGAGGTTGGTGATCTCGGCCTGGACTCCGGCAAAGGCGGCGAGGTTGATCGTGGCGCCGGGAAGCGGGAAATCGAGGCCCGGGTAGCCGCTGCCGCCGGTGAACTCCACCTTCAGGGCGGGAGTGCCGGTGGACGTGTCAACGGAGAGGGCGGGGGACTTCTCGGTTTTGATCGTGGCGATGTTTTCGGCGGTGGGAGTGAAGAGCACGTCGGCGCTTGCGGGGGCGGCGGCGGGCGTGGAGAAAGTCGGCGCCGGGGAGCCGGGGCTCGCCGCAACCCGGGGGTCGGCGGTGCCGAAGGCGCGGACGGACTTGATGAGGACGGCGATGTCCTGCTTGGGGTTGTCGGCGAGGATCTTCACGTTGTTCACCCGCGAGGCGTCGAGCGCGTATCCGGGTTTTCCATACGATTCGCCGAAGACGACCCTCACGGTCTTGGCCTCGCCGGGGGAGAGCCAGACGTTGTTGGAATTCCACGGGGCTTTTTTCCAATCACCCGGGTTGTCGATGCGCAGACCGATGTTGACGCGGGACTGGCTGATGTTGGCGACCTCGGCCTCGACGCCGGCGTAGGCCGAGAGGTCCCACGCGCCGCCGGGAATGGGCAGGTTGATGCCGGGGTAACCGCTGTTGGCGGGAAACACGACCTTGAGGAGCGGAGAGCCCGTGGAGGTGTCGATCGAGAGGCCGGGATCCTTCTCGAGCTTGAAGGCGTTGATATCGGCGGTCGCGGGGTCGAGAAGCCTCGGCGAGGCCGGTGTGGTGGCGGCCTGCGCCGCGCAGGCCGTCACGAGGACGAACAGCGCGGCGAGCACGGAGCGGGGAAGGGGCATGGGTTGTATCATGGGAAAACCAAGAAAGCGGCGGTCAGGCGTTGGCGGCGGTGAGGGCGGCGGAATCGACGGATGGCGAGTCCAAGGAAGCAGGCACGGCGATCGCGGGCTGGTCGTGGAGACTGGCGCCGTTGGTGCGGATGACGTCGCGATACCAGTAGGCCGAATCCTTGAGGGTTCGAACCTGCGTTTCGTAGTCCACGTGAATGAGGCCAAAGCGGTGTTTGTAGCCTTCTGCCCACTCGAAGTTGTCCATGATCGACCACTGGAAATAGCCGCGCACGTCGACGCCCTCGGCGAGGGCGCGGTCGAGGCCCAACAGATAGCGCTGGAGGA
>JANJTQ010000209.1 GCA_024711005.1 Opitutaceae bacterium
AGGCCGGCCACGGCCAGCGCGAGGCGCAGGGGCTACGATTGGCACGTCTGCGCCACGCCTATTTCCACAACTTGTCGTCGCAGAGCGAGGCGGAGATCCGGGCCAAGCACGCGCGCTACGCCAAGTCCGAGGCGGCCGCCTTCATGGAACGGCGCCGTCCGGCGGGCGAGTTGTTACGGGCCCTGTGCGGAGGCAAGTCACTTACACGCCGCCGTGCGTTGAAGGAAGCCAGCTATCATCTGCCGGCCCGCGGAGCACTGCGCTTTGTCTATCAGTATCTCTTGCGAGGTGGATTTCTCGATGGCGTGCCAGGGTTGGTTTACTGCCAGCTGCTTGCCCGTTATGAGCAGGCAATCTCCCGGGAAATCCGCCGACTGCGGGCGCAGCGGGGCGGACGCAGATCCTGAGTTCGTCAAACGGCTGGCCGTCTTCGCGTAAACCCTCTTCTCTGCCTGTGTCTCATCCCAATGCACAAGCATCGTAAAGCGACCCTCTCACTCCTGCTGCTGGATATGACGGCGCTGGTCGTGGTCTTCAACACGGTGGCATGGCTGCGCGGCATCATCTCTCTCGGCGAATGGATAATCTGGCCGCTTGCCTTGCCTGCGGCGCTCGTCGTCACGGCCTTTTACCTGATCGACGGGTACAAGACGCAGACGGACATGATGAGCCTCGATTACACCAGCGAACACATCATCGCGTTGCTGGCCGCGTTGGTGGGAACGCTGTTGTTCACCTTCGTGTTCCTGACCGGCGGATATCCCCTGCAACAGAGCCGCGGCGTGATCGCCCTCAGCTTCTTCATCTACACCCCGCTTTCATTGATGTACCGTCGGGCGGCATACTCGGCCGGCATCGTCACCCGTCGCGGACAAACCCTCGTCTTTATCGGTGATGAGGAGAGCAGCGGTATTTTCGCCAGTGAATGCGCCCGCGTGGGCTGTGCCCATCCTATCATCTACGCCTCCGTTCCGCGGGACGCAGGCGACAGTCCCTCGCCCGTGGATGCCATCCTGGACAAAATCGAGAACGGCGAAATCGAAGTCGAAGCCATCATCCTGAGAGAAAACAACCGCGATCTTCGCGCCCGCATATCGCAGCGCCTCGTCGCGCTCTACTACCGGGGCGTGCCGACCTACACACTCGAACTGTTTCACCAGGTTTATTGGCGCAAGATCCCACTCTACCGGCTCAACCAGACCTGGCTTTTCCAAGAAGGCTTCAAAATCGCCCGCGAACCCGTCTTCGAGCGACTGAAGCGCCTGAGCGACATCCTGCTCTCGCTCTTCGCATTGACCGCGGGCGCACCGCTCTTCGCCGCCATCGCGATCGCCATCTGGCTCGACGACCGCGGCCCCGTGCTGTTTCGCCAGACACGCATCGGCAAAAACCGCACCCCCTTCCGTCTGTTCAAGTTTCGCACCATGCGCCCGAACGACGGACAGGACGCCTACACTCGGGTCGGCGATCAGCGCATCACACGCATCGGTAAGTTTCTTCGCACGAGTCGCCTCGATGAACTGCCTCAGATGCTCAACGTCCTGCTCGGCGACATGAGCCTCATCGGCCCTCGCGCCGAATGGGATAAACTCGTGGACGGCTACGAGGCGCAGATCCCGTGTTATCACTTCCGTCATCTGGTGAAACCCGGCATCACCGGCTGGGCACAGGTCAACTACCCCTACGGCGCCGACCTCAACGACACGCTGCGCAAACTGGAATACGACCTCTACTACATCCGGCATTTCTCCTTCCTCATTGATGCCGCCATCGTCCTGAAGACGATCCACATCATGCTATTTGGCAAAGGACGTTAAGCGCACCATAGTCTCCGCATGTCCAAGCGCTACGATCTCATCGTCATCGGCGGCGGTTCAGCCGGCTTCAACGCCGCCCGCGTCGCCATCTCCCTCGGCAAACGCGTCGCCCTCGTCGATGGAGCGAAACAACTCGGCGGACTCTGCATCCTGCGCGGCTGCATGCCGTCGAAAACACTGCTCTACTCCACCGAGGTCCTCCACCTCGCCCAAAAAGGAAAAACCTTCGGCCTCCGCATCCCGTCCGCCAAGGTCGACATGAAAGCCCTCCATGCGCGCAAAAAAAAGCTCATCGGCGAATTCGCCGAATATCGCGAACGCGCGCTCCAAAATGGCGAGTACGAGGTGTACCGCAGCCATGCCCGCTTCATCGACACACACACAGTCGAACTCTCCGATGGCCGCACTTTGTCCGCGGACAAATTCCTGATCGCAACCGGCTCCAAAACGAGCCTTCCGTCCGTCCCCGGTCTCGCCCGCACGCCATTCTGGACCAGCGACGAGGTGCTCGATCTCGATTTTGTCCCCGGGAGCGTAATTGTCCTCGGAGGCGGAATCGTCGCCTGCGAACTCGCGCAATTCCTTCGACGCATCGGTTCCAAGGTCACCCTCATCCAGCGAAGTCAAAACATCCTCAGGGACCAGTCGACCGCCGCCAGCGAGGTCGTGCAACAAGCATTCCGGGACGAGGGCATCGAGCTCCACACCGGCACCCGACTCGACAACATCTCCGGCGATGCAAAGAGCGTCGCCGTCCGGTTCACCCGTGCCGGCAAAACGTTCACCCGGCGCGCGGACCACCTATTCAACGCCCTCGGTCGCGAACCCAATACCGACTCGCTCAACCTGTCCGCCGCAGGGGTGAAGCTCACCGACGAAGGCCGCGTGAAAACCAATCGCTGGCAGCAAACCACCGCCAGGCACATTTACGCCGGCGGAGATGTCGCCGGCCCCTACGACATCGTCCACCTCGCGATCGCCCAAGGCGAACTCGCCGCCCGTCACGCATTCGGAGTCAAAGGCATCAAACCCATCGATCATTCGCTGCTCCTCAACGTTGTCTTCACCGACCCCCAACTCGCCACGATCGGCTTGCAGGAACGTGATCTCATCGCGAGCGGAGTGAAGTTCCTCGTCGCCTCGTACCCGTTCAACGACCACGGCAAGTCCATCATCATGGAGGCGAACTACGGCTACGTGAAGGTCATCGCCGAACCAAAGCAGGGTCGGATCCTTGGGGTCGAAGTCGTCGGTCCTCAGGCCGGAGAATTAATTCACATTTTCAGCGGGCCGCTCGCAATGAAGGCGACCGTGTTCGATATGCTCCGCGCTCCTTGGTATCATCCGACACTCGCGGAAATCTTCACATATCCGTTCGAGGAGATCGCCGATCAGATCAAACGGTAAAATACCTTTGACCGGAAGGCGGGCCCGGCAACGCGGTGCCCCACCTTCCGTATTCGCACCGCAATTTCAGATGGCGGCCTGCAACGCCTCATTCACCGTGAGGCGTTTTTCGTAGATGGCTTTGCCGATGATCACGCCGTGCAGGTTAATCACGCGCTTGGACAGCTCGTTCAAGTTGACGACATCCGAGAGCTGGGAAACTCCGCCCGAGGCGATCACCTGGGACTTCACCGCCAGCGCCAGCGCTTCCTGTGCGGCCAGATTCGGACCGGTCATCATCCCGTCGGTGCCAATGTCGGTGTAGATGATCGTGCCGACGCCCAGTCCACTCATGCGCACCGCGAGATCGATCGCTCCTGTCCCAGTCGTGTCGACCCACCCTTTTACCGCGACCTTGCCGTTCTTCGCGTCGATTCCGACGGCGATGCGGTGACCGAACTCAGCCACCAGTTCGCCGATAAACGCCTCGCTCTCGGCCGCCCGTGTGCCAATGACGACCCGGCTGACCCCCGCGTCCAGAGCCCGTATCACCACGTCGCGCGAACGCATGCCGCCACCGAGTTGGACACGCATGCCCTGCTCGACGATGGCCTTCACCACGGCGAGGTTCTTCGGCTCGCCCGTGAACGCACCGTCGAGATCGACCACGTGCACCCATTCGCTGCCGGCCTGCTTGAACGAGGCCGCCACCTCGGCGGGATTGTCGAAGTAAACGGTTTCCTGATCGGCGCGGCCTTGGGTAAGGCGCACGCAACGACCGCCCTTGATGTCGATGGCTGGATAAATGGTCATGAAGCCTGAAATCGAAACCACGAAA
>JANJTQ010000227.1 GCA_024711005.1 Opitutaceae bacterium
CTCGAGGCGCGACAGTTCGGCTTCAGGAATCGAACTCAAGGCGGCCAGCGCTTGCCTCGACAAGCCTTTCTCCAGCCGCAGAAAGGTCACGCTGCCGCGCTCCGACAACACGTGCGCCAAGCGCTTGCGTGCGTTGGCCAATTGCTGGCAACGCGCCGGATCGGCTTCCCGTTCCTGCAGGACGTCCCGAATCTCGCGCCAACCGGACCGCATCGGCGCAGCGCCGGTCGCATCGGACGCCTGGTTTGAAATCACGAAGATGGACGTGGATCCCGCTGACGCGGTGCATTCGGCTGTTTCACCGAGAAACATTGTCATGTGCATGAATCGCCCTCGCGGGACCGTCGCCCGCCGCAATCGATCATTTTCGTTCAATGGCTGGGCGCTGCGAACATCGTTCAACCACGGAGTGTAAACCCCAGAGACTTGACATTATTGCGCTGTGGGCGACAACACGTCCCCTTGACCGCGCTCCGCCTGCCCCCCGCCCCTTCGCCGTCGGGAGAAAACACCCCGAGGCTCATGGCGACGACAGCAAGGCTTCCTGTTCTTCGAAGATGAGACAATTGGTGCCTGTGATGGCTTGGTCCACATCCGCCGCCGTCAGCGCCCGCCCGACTTCCAGCGCGGGCACCACGTGTTGAAAAAGATGATTGATCAGGATCGTGAAGCCTTGCATCGTCATCGGACTCCCGATCGGTAAACCCCGTTCCGCGCGCGCGTGCTCAATCCGTGCCGCCAGCAAGTCGGCTTGCTTAGCCAGTGACCATCCCCCTGCCACCAATCTAGGCGCATAATGCTGAGTGTAGGTGGGGCCACCCTCTGGGTATCTCATTTTCTCATCATAAAGCGACAACGCATCATCAAAGTCCGTTCTCCACGCAAGCGGCCGGAACACGAACGTGTCCGTCATGAATCGACCGACGATCTGACGTTTTCCTCCATACGCATAGGTTGCTGCAAACGTCGCCAGGTCGGGTTGCCCGACCAGGACCCAGAGGATCTTTATGCGGTAAAGGCGACTGACCTCGTTATGGACGGAAATTAATAGCTTAAACAAGAAGTCATCGAGATATTGCGCCTCGTCGACGAACATGACGACCTTCTTCAGACGCGAGTGAGCGCCGGCTTCAACAATACGGCCGATCAATAAGGCGCGCCGATCTTCCGGCCGATTTTTGTTCGGCGGAAAACCCATCGAACGAAGCAGATCCCCGAAAAAAACACCCTCCCCCACCTGCTTGTGCGGAATGATTTCAGTACAGAGGATTCTCACATCGTCGCCAAGCCACCTTCTATAATTATCCGAATAATATTCAATCGCACTGGTCTTCCCCACCCGTTGAAGTCCGGGAACGAGCGCGCCGAGCAGGTCACTCCTGACCCAACTGGTGAGAACGTTTACAAACTCCTCTAAAGGGTTGGTCGGAAGAACGTAGCGACCTGTTTCGATCGGGTGCATGGGCAACCTCACAGCTCATTTGATCGAAATCCACTTACGTTTCGCGACAATCGTACGCGCATCACGTGGGGGACTGCCGCTCTTGACAGCCCCCCCCAATTTCCCGAACTGTGCCAAGGCAGTCGCCGCGGACCGGCGCTCCTCCGCTTCCCGGCGGCGCTTTGCGGCAAACGTCTGCTTCAGATCGCTGCCAGGACGCACAGCGATATCGCCCGAGCGCCATGCCTTTTGGAGTATCTTGCGCTGCTCCAGCGTATGGGGCGTCTTGTCCCATGGAACACCCGCCTTGAGAATGCCGATATCAAGGTCGCGGTCGCCCGCCTTAACGAATCCGCGCAAGAAGCGGACGTCCGCGTCAATGTCGGCGACGACCCTAATCTTGGTACCGATCCAGTCCTTCATCTTCCCCAGGCTGTCATTGGTATATCGAGCGCCCCAGAGTTCGACGTAAGGGGAGCGCCCATTCTTGCCGCCGCCTCGTATCGTCTTGATGTACTCGGCCCTCAGCAATGCGAGGGCGGTTGCCACGGGGTCGGGAGTCGCCCGAACCGGCACATCGGAAGCCGCTTCCCACATCGACAAAAATTCCAGTGGACTCCGGTTAATCAATGCCGGGTGGCGCTCGGCATTGTAGTTTGCAATGATGACGTCGATCACCTGCTCGAGTTCATCGATGGTCATCGCATAGTCTTTCGCCGCCGCCAACGCCCGCTCCCGCGCTTCCTTGGGGCCGTTCGGATCGAATCCCGTGGGCAGACGGCGAAATCCCGTGGTCTCCAACGTTCCATTCACGCGTTCGACAAGTGATCGTGCAATCGGGGTGCTTGCCCGCCCCACCGTAATCGTCGAACCGCAGACGCGCGTAAGACCGTGTACGGTGAGCGCAGCATAATTGGCCCAGGCGTTGTCCACACAGACAAGGTCGACGAGGCGGCCGGCGCCGTTCGCGACGACACCCGACGGGAAACCCGCTCCGTCGTTGTAAGCCAGATGCGGGAGTGTAATCTCCTTCGGCATCCATGGAACGATCGCATGCGCGAACGAGCGCAGCACAACCACCGCGCTATAGTTCGTACTCCCAAGGCGGTAGCTATATCCCAAAATACAGCGACTGGCACGGTCCACCAGTAACACTAGCCATATTCGCATCGGGGTGATATAGACCCATTCTTGGTGAAACCCCTTCGATTTGATTACGAAGTAAAAATCCGCAATATGGCCGTCGTCCTCACATTCCTGATATGGTCTTAGCTGGTTTGCACCAGACGGTTGCGCGGTTCGCGGATGCGTTTCATCGATTGTGTCCCACTGGGCCTCCGTTGTATCCTTGAGAATCCGCTTGATGTAACGCACTAGGGCGCGCGTGCATTTTTCACGAGTATTGAATGGATATTCATTTGGTGCTCTAAATTTTGCACACTTTCGCAAGAATTCCGGCCTGATCGCCTTGGCGATTGAACGCGCGGACTTGATCCGTGCGCGTCGGACCTTATTCTCAACATAAGTGCGAAGATCGTCATTTTCGGACAAGAGCTGAACGAATACGCCTGACAGCCCGCTCCGTGTATTGTTAGGCGGTTTGGTGATCGGCGCTTTTCGCTCATAGCGCCTAACCGGATAGCCCGGAATAAGCGCATAAAAGCCATACAGAGTCGAATTCGGTCGCGTCGTAAGGCAGCGATCGAGCATCCTGTAAATTTCAGAGCGTTGAATGCCGAATTCCTTCTCGATTTCCTTGGGCGTTGCTCCGTTAAGATAACTTATGACCGCCTGCCGACGCGTTGAATAAACGGCTCTCTTTTCATCAGCTATATCCCGCATATCCGGTGCGGGCCAATTATCCGTGTCACGCAGTTCCGGTGAAAATGCCAGGCGTTCTGAGATGCTCATGGCAGTGCCAATGGAGTGGCGTTTGTGATGAAGCGATCAGACAGATCGGCAAATAACCGACCCGCGTGGATCAATCTTGCGACCGCAAAATTGACGGCAACTGGAGGGCGCGTAGACCAGCGCGCGACAAGTTCGCCCCACGATACAGCGCCCAAACCGCCTACGTCAGCAACCAAACCGTTTTCCAGTTCGAGATCGCGCGGCATCTCGGTTGCCGTAAATGGTCGGAGAAATTTTAGATTCTCTATCAATGTCCTTTTGCTGTGTAGATCCATCGGGCTCCAGATCTCCCATTGCGGCCCCGAGCGCTTGATTGAACGTTGAAATGCCTCAAGCGATAGTTTTCGATCTCTACTCAGGCCAGGGTCAAACACAATGATTCCATATTGCTTGCCATCGACTCGTTTCAGCCAAAAATCGACCGGTCGATTACTACCCGCTTCGCCAGCCAAATCAACGCTGATTGGCGGTCGTTCGCAATACTCAACAATTTGCGGATCAAACTCCACAATGAGCCACGCGTCGTACAGCGTCGGTCCGATAATTTCCACCTCTCGCCCGAGTCTTAGTGACCAAGAAATGAAGACATTCGAGCCCATGAACTCGCCACGTCCCATCCGTCTTGGCGTGAACGTTGCGGGGGTCTTCATTGCCATTCGCCTCAAAATGGACTCGATCAAATCCGAGGTGCGTTGTCTTTTCTGAATAGATTATTCCGGTAATAAAATCAACCACAAATCTTTATCCGACTGATTTTAAGTGCTTGATTTTACGTACAACCTTCGACTTCAATGTTCGGGAAAAGGGCAAATCGGATCAGCGGGCAATGATAATATATGGACCATATACAAACCGTACATGGGTGACCTTGTGGGAATCGTCAAGATCTCGGAGCAGATGCATGAAGCCCTGCGCCGGACCAGCGGCGCGCTCAGCCGCTCCATCAACAG
>JANJTQ010000242.1 GCA_024711005.1 Opitutaceae bacterium
CATACGGGACGTCGTTTTCGCCCGGTGCGCGGTAGATGACGGATGAGCCGGGATCCTTCTTCAGCAGGAGCGCATCGGAGCCGGGGGCCTGGCAGCCTGTGATCAGCCCGGCGACAAGGAGGAGCGAGGAGGAGCTCACCAGATTAAAGGAACGGTTCGTCATGGGATAAAACGTGTGGACGGCGGGAGGGTTTTACTGCGCGCAGACAGTGCTCGGACCCGCTGAAGGTAAAAAAGATGCGTTTCGGACGTGAGGATTTTGGAAATTCCGTCGTCCTGCGGGGCGGCGCGGGTCGCGAGAGGCGTCCATTGCATCACTTTGCCGGCCGATCACCTCGATCGGTGGCCGACCAGTATATCCGACGGGGGATGAGCCCCGGAAATGCGGGGCCCACCTCGGCGGCTGCCACGGGCGGTTTAGAGCTCGTCGAGATCCTTGAGGATTTCGCGCGGGCTGGAACCGTTCTCGGGACCTACGATGCCTTTGTCCTCCATCAGATCCATGATGCGTGCGGCGCGATTGTACCCAATACGGAGGCGGCGCTGAATCATCGAGGTCGAGGCTCGTTTGGTGGATTTGATGACGTCGAGAGCTTGGTTAAAGAGCTCCTCGTCGTCGCCCATGTCGCTGTTGTTGTCGTCGCTTTCGCTGTCGTCGCCGTCGGAGGCGTCGCGATCGATCTGCTGCTGGACGGACTGGGCGTATTGGGGCGGGCCGTTTTTCTTGAGGAATTCGACCACGTCCTGAACCTCCTCGTCGGAGACGAAGGCGCCTTGTGCGCGGACAAGACGCGAACTGCCGGGGGGAGAGAACAACATATCGCCACGACCGATGAGGGTGTCGGCGCCTTTGCCATCGAGGATGGTGCGGGAGTCGACCTGCGAGGCGACTTGGAAGGCGATGCGCGACGGGAGGTTGGCCTTGATGACGCCGGTGATGACGTTCACCGAAGGGCGCTGGGTGGCGATGATGAGATGGATGCCGGCGGCGCGGGCGAGCTGGGCGAGACGTGCGATGCTGGTCTCGATCTCGGCGGGGGCGACCATCATGAGGTCGGCGAGCTCGTCGATGATGGCGACGATGTAGGGCAGGCGCTCGGGAATCTCGAGACCATCGTCGACGGCGAGCGGATCGACGCCCTCCAAGGATTGTTGCTCGTTGGACGGGGGGAATTCGGAGGCAACGGACTTTTTGCGACCATTAAAGCCGGCGATGTTGCGCACGCCCACCTTGGCAAAGATTTGGTAACGCTGCTCCATCTCGCCCAAAAGCCACTTGAGGGCGGCGGGCACCTTCTTGGGTTCCGTGACCACCGGGATGAGCATGTGGGGAAGAGTGTTGAACACTTTGAGTTCAACGACCTTCGGATCCACCATGATGAGGCGAAGGTCCTTGGGGCTCTTGCGATAGACGATCGAGGCGATGATCGAGTTGATGCAGACGGACTTACCTGAACCGGTGGCGCCGGCGATCAGGAGGTGGGGCATCTTGGCGAGGTCGGAAATGAGGGGCTTGCCGGCGACGTCTTTGCCAAGGGCAATCGGGATCTCGGCTTTGGCCGCGGACCAGTCTTCGGACTCGAGGATCTCACGCATACCCACGGGGGTGGGGACGCGGTTGGGCATTTCAACGCCCACGGCGGCTTTGCCGGGGATCGGTGCGAGGATGCGCACCGACTGGGCGCGCATGCCGAGGGCGATGTTCTTGTCGAGGCCGGCGATTTTTTCGACGCGTACGCCGGGAGCGGGTACGACTTCGTAGCAAGTAATGACGGGGCCGACATGGATCTCGCCAGGGGAGACGTTCACTCCGAATTCGCCGAGAATACGGACGAGATCGGCCATGTTGCGGGCATATTCGTCGTCGGAGCCGTCGGAGGAGGCGGGAGCTTGGTCTTTGAGGAGACCGAGCGGAGGGAATTGGTAGTTTTCCTCGACGAGAGGAACGGCGGGAGACTTGGCCTTCTTGGTTTCTTCCGCCTTGACGATGGCAACGGGGCCCAAGCCGGCGGGAACCTTTTCGAGCAGGGGCTCGGCTTTGGTGGGGCCTCGGTTGATTCTGGTCGGGGCGACGACCGGGGGCGGGGTGGGCTCGGGCAGCGGAGGAGGGACCGCTGCGGCTGGCTTGGCCTCGTCTTCAGACTTCGGGGGGAAGGGGATGCCGGTGTTGCCCGTACGAGGAAGGGTGAGCTTTTTAGTCGGAGGCGCCGCGACGACGGCTGTGGCGGGGGACTTCGTCTCGGCTTTCCGCTTTGCGGCTAGTTGTTTGGCTTGGGCACGCAATTCCGCGGCCTCGGCTTTCGCGGCGGCGCGACGTTCCTGCCACGTGTGCAGGGAATGGATGAGCCGGTCGAACTCGGCGCCGACGTCCTTCACCAAGATGAAAATGAAGGCGAGCGCATAGGTCGTGCCGAGCAGGAGCACCGTGCCGAAGACCCCCAAGGTATCCTTGAAGATGCCGGTGTAAATCAGGTTGCCGAGCAGACCGCCGAAGCCCTCGGTGAAATACTGGGGATTGCCGAAGCTCTCGACCATGGCGGCCAGCGAGGAGCCGCTGATGATACAGACAAACATCGCCCCCACCCGGGTGGCGGCGAACTGTCTGGCGTTGCGCAACGCAAGGTAGGCCATCCAGAACAGGAAGGGCGGGATCAGCCAGATGCTGAGGCCGATGAGGTGCAACCCCCACCAAGTGAACTCGGCGCCTATCCAACCGACGAGGTTGGGGGCTGCCTGGTCGAAATTGGTGCCGGCTTGCCTGCTTTGCTCGGGCGAGAAGTCGATCAGTGCCACGCTCATCAGCAGGCCGATAAGGAAGCAGGCGCTCGCAGCAATCCACCGCGGGCGCGGACGTGGCGCTTGAAAAGACGGCACGTTGTTTATGTTTGAACTCGGGGGCTTGCGCATGTGTTTTCCGGCCTGAAAGCGACCGGACGAATTCCACGGCAACGTTCCTCTCGGTCAAATGCAATATCCCCCTGCTTTTCTTTTCACGCTAAACGCAAATTTTACCATGTCTTCGTTTCTTCGTTTAAAGCCTCTCTACCAAGATCGTGTCTGGGGTGGTCGTGCGCTCGAAAGTGCGCTCAACCGGACCCTTCCGCCTGATCGCCCGATCGGTGAAAGTTGGGAAATTGTCGACCGGCCTGAGGCCCAATCGGTTGTGAGCGGGGGCGAATTCGATGGAAAGACCTTGCGTGAAGTCATCGCGGGCAACGCGGCCGCGATCATGGGGCCGGAGTGGCCGGCCGACCGCGCCTTTCCCATTCTTGTGAAGTGGCTCGATTGCAAAGAGCGCCTGAGCCTTCAGGTGCATCCACCCGCCTCGGTTGCCGGCGAACTCAAGGGCGAGCCCAAAACCGAAAACTGGTATATCGCCGCATGTGAGCCGGGCTCCCACCTGATCGTCGGCTTGAAGCGCGGGGTCACCCGGGCGCAGTTCGAAAAGGCGCTCTCGGATCTCACGCTCGAAGACTGTGTGCATCGCTTCCCAGTCAAGGCGGGCGACTCGATTTTGGTGCACAGCGGACAGATACATGCGATCGATGGCGGTAATCTGATCTTGGAGATCCAGCAAAACTCCGACACGACCTATCGCGTTTACGATTGGGGCCGGGTCGGACTTGATGGGAAGCCCCGTGCGATGCACGTCGAGCAGTCGCTGAAATCCATCAAATGGGACGATTTCGAGCCTGAGGCTGTGCGTGGAGTCCGCGCCCCTGCGACGATTGCGGATGCCCGCGAGTTCCGTATTCGCCGCGTGCCGCTTGCCGAGCGTGCGGAGCTTTCGTTCGCCGCCGGTGAGCAGCCACGCATCCTCAGTGTTGTCGAAGGACGCCTGATAACGCCTGCGGGTGAGGTATTAAACCGCGGCGATAACATTGTTTTACCCTATTCCGTAAAAAATTCATTTATCGCGGAAAGTGACGTGCTTGTGCTAGTCACAGAAGGTTTTTGCTGACACTTTGGTGTCAACAAAAGCCATGCAACTGAAACATTCACGGAGCACGCAGGGAGGCGGGGCACTGATCCAAATCATGATGTTTTTGGTCTGTACCTTTGCCGTGTTGGCAATGGGCTGGATGATACTTTTGCCGGGGTTGTTCACGAGCGTGATTGAGAACCGCACGGGATTTCCGGCCCGCGTGGATTCGTTTTATGCGAATCCTTTCACCGCCGAAGTGCGCATGCGTGGACTCGTGATCGTGAATCCGGCTGGTTTTGGAGAAAGCGATTTCCTGGACCTGCAGCAGTTCACGGCCAAAGCGGACTTGTTCTCTCTGTTGGGCGAGAAACCGGTGCTCGACATGACGACGCTTGATGTGGCTCGCATCACGGTTGTCACGAACGAGCGCGGTTCCAACAACCTTGAGTTGATCTATCGCCGCCTCGCGGCTGCTCCCGGCAAAAAGGCCGGGGCAAAAGAAAAATCGGCGCCCTCTCCGTCGCCGCTTCAATTTCTCGTCCGTAATCTTGATGTACGCCTTAACGAGGTTGTCGTGAAAGACGAGCGCCCGGGCAAGACACCCGAGCAGGTCCATGCACTCGCCTTTCAGCGCAGTTACCGCGACGTCACCCCGGAAACAAAGTTTAACAACGACGTTCCTCCCGCCGTGGTCGCCGCTGGAAAGAATATCGGCGAAGTGGTCTCGCGCGACTTCAAGCAGATTGTGGCCAATGTCACTCAGCCGATTGATCGCAAGACCTACGCTTGGGGCGATAAGCGGGAAAACGCTGCTCGAACCACCAGGAAACTTGAAGAACAGCCGAAGCCTTGATTAGGTGGGCGATTCATGAACGCGCCCGAACCTGAAGCTCAAGATAACCAGACCCCTGCACCTGCCGAGAATGCTCCCCAGCCTGCTGCGCCGGCCCCGGCGCCCGAGGCACCCGCTGCCGCCGCAGTTCCTGATTTGAGCGAACAACTGGCCGCCGCCAAGAAAGAGGCGGCCGACAATTACGACCGCTATGTTCGCTCGGTGGCCGATCTCGACAACCACCGCCGTCGTACCCTTCGCGAAAAAGAAGAGCTCCGTCAGTTCGCCGCATCTCGCGTCCTCGAAGACCTTCTGCCCGTAATCGACAGTCTCGGACTCGGCCTTGCCGCCGCCAAGACACCCAATGCCGACCTCAAGACGCTCGTCGGGGGCATTTCCATGGTGGCCGAGCAGCTCAAGACCTCGCTGGCCAATCACGGACTCAAGGAGGTCAACCCGGTTGGTCAGCCCTTCGATCCGAATCTTCATGAGGCTGTTTCCCAGACGCCGAGTGCCGAGGTCGCCGAAGGATCCGTCGTTACGGTTGTGCGCACCGGCTTCACGCTCAACGGGCGTCTGCTGCGTCCTGCGTCCGTAATCGTATCCAGCGGTCCCGCCGCCGAAGAGGCCAAAGCCTGATTCATACCATGGCCCAACAAGATTATTACGAGCTGCTTGGCGTCGAGAAGGGTGCCACCGAAGAGGAACTGAAGAAGGCCTATCGCAAAAAGGCCGTGCAATTCCACCCGGACAAAAACCCGGGCAACAAGGAAGCCGAGGCGATGTTTAAAAAAGTCTCCGAGGCCTACGAAGTCCTTAAAGACCCGCAGAAACGCGCCGCCTATGATCGCTACGGTCATGCCGCCTTCCAGCAAGGTGGACCGGCCGGTCCGCGAGGTGGCGGAGGCGGTGGTTTTCACGATCCGTTCGACATTTTCCGCGACGTCTTTGGCGGCGCCGGAGGAGGCGGCGGTGGCGGCGGTATTTTCGAGGAAATGTTCGGAGGAGGCGGCGGACGCGGTGGCGACCGCGACGGCGCCGATCTGCGGTATGACCTTGAGATCACCCTCGAGGAAGCGGCCAAGGGAGTGGAGAAGGAGATCACTTTTCGCAAGGCGGTCACCTGCGAGCGTTGTCATGGTGGCGGCGCCGAACCCGGCTCGAAGAAGGTCGTTTGCCCGACCTGTAAAGGCCACGGGCAGGTGCGTCGCAGCGGCGGAATCATCACCTTCACCCAAACCTGTCCGACCTGCGGAGGCACCGGCCAGCGAATCGAGAAGCCCTGCACGGCGTGCCGTGGCGAAGGTCGCACACTCAAGAATACCAAGCTCAACGTGCGCGTTCCCGCGGGCGTCGAAACCGGTTCGCGTCTCCGTTCCAGCGGCAACGGCGAAGCCGGCCAGGCGGGCGGGCAGGCCGGCGATCTCTACATCGTCATCAACGTGCGCGACCACGAGCTCTTCGAGCGTCATGGCAACGATCTGTTCTGCGAGATTCCGATCAAGTTCACGCTGGCAACCCTCGGTGGCAGCATCGAAGTGCCGACGCTCTTCGGGAAGGCCTCGCTGAAAATCCCCGCGGGAACCCAGAGCGGCACAACCTTCCGCCTTAAAGGCAAGGGCATGCCGAGTCTCCGCGGCGGCTCTCCCGGCGATCAGCTCCTCCGCGTTCATGTCGAGGTGCCTCAATCGCTCAGCAGTGAACAGCGCAAGGTCCTCGAGGACTTTGCCCGGATCAGCGGCGATGCCGACGAGCCGATGTCGAAGAGCTTCTTCGAAAAAGCCAAAAAGTTTTTCTGAGTTCACCCATGCGCGTAGTCATTCTCGGCTCCGGTCGCGGCTCCAACGCCGAAGCCATTCTGCTTGCAAGGCAGGCGGGCCGGCTGGGTCGCGCCGAGGTGGTTCAGATCTTTTCGGATCGCGCCGACGCGGGGATCCTCGCGCTCGGGCCGCGCTTTGAAGTGCCGGCGACATTTCTCGATGCCGCCCCGTTCAAGACCAAGCTCGATGGCGCGGCGGAGGAACACTACATCGCCGCGATCAACGCCTGCCGGGCCGATCTCATCGTGCTCGCCGGCTTTATGCGCGTGATCAAGCCGGGGTTTCTCACCGCCTTTGCCGGGAAAATCATCAACCTGCATCCGAGCCTGTTGCCGAGTTTCCCCGGTCTCGATGGCATCGGCCAGGCCTGGCGCCGGGGCGTAAAGGTGTCCGGATGCACCGTGCACTACGTCACGCAGGAGGTGGATGGCGGGCCGATCATCGATCAGACGGCGGTCCGTATTGAGGAATCCGATACGCTGGAAAGCTTCGCCTTGAAAATCCACGCCGCCGAGCATGCGCTGCTGCCCTCGGTGATCGCGCGTCTCAGCGGCGCCCGAGCCTGAAATCCTTCATGAAAACCAAGATCTTTGTCGACGGACAGGAAGGCACCACCGGCCTGCAAATCCACGAGCGCCTCGCGCGCCGCCCTGAGTTGGAACTGATCGAGATCGACGCTGCGAAGCGCAAGGATCCCGCCGCGCGCGCCGCGTGTCTCAATGCCGCCGATGTGGCGTTTCTTTGTCTGCCCGACGCCGCCTCGAAGGAATCCGCCGCGCTCGTCACCAACCCGCGCACCTGCGTGATCGATGCCTCGACCGCGCACCGCGTTGACAAAGCGTGGGTGTACGGCGTGCCTGAACTCGGACCGGATTATCGGGGCGCCATTCGCACGAGCAAACGCATCGCCAACCCGGGCTGCCATGCCACCGCGTTTGCGCTTGCGGTGCGCCCACTGGTGCAGCGCGGACTGATCCCCTCCGACTTCCCGCTCTCGTGTTTTTCGATCACCGGGTACAGCGGCGGCGGAAAAAAAATGATCGCCGACTATGAGCAGTCGCCGCTTCCGGAAAGGCTGAAAAGCCCGCGACCCTATGCGCTTGGTCTGATGCACAAGCATCTGCCGGAAATGCGCGTGCACACCGGTCTTGATGAGGCGCCCATTTTTAGTCCCGTCGTGGGCAATTTTTTCAAAGGCCTTTCCGTGACCGTGCCCCTGCCCTTGCGGCAACTACCGGTGGCGCCCTCTCCGCAGGCGCTGCACCATGCTCTCTCTGAAGTTTATTCAGGCGAACGCTTCGTTCGTGTGCTGCCCTTTGGTGACGAGAGCGTGCTTGATGGCGGCTTCTTCGACGTGCAGGGCTGCAACGATACGAATCGTTGCGACATCGCGGTCTTCGGTCATGCGGATCAAGCGGTGGTGATGGCTCGCCTCGACAATCTTGGCAAAGGCGCGTCGGGCGCGGCCATTCAATGCATGAACCTGCACCTCGGTCTCGACGAAGGTCTGAGCCTCGATGTGTAAAACCGAGCCTTCGGCGCCGTCTTCAAAATAAGATAAATTATCCGGACTCTGTTTTCTGCCGGTAGACTGCCTGCGTGCAGGCGCCGTTCGGGGCAAGGTCTGTCGCTACACGATCGAAACGCAGCTGACGGGGGCAGAGAACGTTGTTCCGAAAACACGTCCCAAGTGCGCCGACCCGGTTTGTAACTTAATAAGTGACAAATGGGGTTGGGAGGGCGCGTCGTTGGGTGGTGTTTCTTTCCGATGGCACCGGGTCGCGTCGGTAGCGCTGACGGCAACGCGTTTTGGTGCGGGCACCACCGGGTGTTCCGGTCTTGCCCGGTGAGGGGAATTGGCCTTGCCGCAAGCGTGTGCGGCAGGGACGTTCTCGCGCATGAGTTTATTTGAAGTCAAAGCCGAGATTTCTCCCGAAGCGGTCGATGCCATCGACGAGGTGCTGTTGGAACTCGGCGTGGAGGGGTGGAGCCTTCTTCAGGATGTGATCGTAAAACGGGCGTGGATTGTGGGGATCTTCGAGGATGAGGTTGCCGTGAAGACACGCTGGCAGGAGCTGTCGCCACTGATTTCTTCAATCGCGCAACCCGCTGATCCGGAGTATAGGCCGCTTGCCGATCAGGATTGGCGCGATAGTTACAAGGCCCATTTCAAGGCTTCGCAGTTCGGCCGTTTGCACTGGGTGCCGGTGTGGGAAAGGGACCGTTTCCAACCGAAGGCGGGCGAAGTGGTGATCTGGCTTGATCCGGGACTGGCCTTCGGCACTGGAAATCATGAGACCACGCGGCTGTGTTGTGAGCGGCTGGTTGCTTTGGCCGACAAGGCGGATGGACGCATTGCCGAGTGGCGGGTGATCGACGCCGGATGCGGGTCGGGGATCTTGGCACTGTCGGCCGCCAAGCTGGGTTTCAAGCACGTGACGGGATTCGATAACGATCCCGAGGCGGTGCGCGTGAGTGGAGAAAACGCGGAATTGAACGGCCTTGCCGGAGCCGTCGATTTCTTCACGGGCGATCTTGTGAGCGGGCTGGCGGGCGGTCGCCAGTCCGAGGTGGTTCTGGCCAACATTCAGGCCGATGTGCTGATGCGGTTCGTGAACGAGCTCACGGGCGCGGTGTCGGCCGGCGGGGCGCTGGTGTTGAGCGGTATTTTGGCCACTGAACTTGAACAGGTGCGCGCGGTGTTTGCCGCGGCGGTGCCGGCATGGAAAATCGAAAGCCGGGTGATGGGCGAATGGAGCGATTTGTCGCTCACGCGTCCGCTGTAAGCGGCACTCAGGATTTAGAAGGTGGCGGTCTCCGGCGTGACGCCGACCACCTTGACTTCGACTTGGCCGATATCGCCAATGCCGAGATTCTCCCGAAAGACATCGCCGACCTCTTGGGTGAGATACCCTTGGATCGCATCCAGCTTGGCATTGGGGCGGACCTTGAGATTTATGGTGACAACAAATTTGCCTTTACGGCGGTTGACGGTCGCGCGGGCCGAGGCGACGCCGCGGAGCTGTTCGCAACAGGTCTCGATCAAACGGTGCAAGGCGTGCCGGGAAATACTCAGGCGTCCTTTGTCATCGGACATGAGCGTGAGCGTCGCGGCCGGCCGTAGGCAGAGCAGCAGTATCAAGAGCGCGAGCGCGCTCCAGATGAGTACGTACTGCGTCGTGGTGAAGTAGGAGAGATCCAGAGGCATTGCGGCGGAAAAGAGAGCTTAGTCCGTCGCAGGGGCATCCGGCCAGAGGTCACTGGCCTTTTCTTGCGTGGCGCCGAGATCGCCGGGGAGGCGGACGCCTTCGATGATGACATCGACCTTGGCAACGTCCTTGCCGGTCATGGCGATCACCTGCTTGCGTACGGCGACTTGCACCTCGTAGGCGGTTTTTCCGATCTCCGAGCCGTAGTTGATGACGATGCGCAGCTCGATCACATAGGAGTCCTGCTCGGTCTCGCTGACCTTGACGCCGCGGTGATCGGACTCGCGTCGTTTGGTAAAGAGTTCGCTGATTCCGTCCACGATGCCACCGCCGACACCGGCGACGCCGGGAATCTGCATGGCGGCGAGACGAACGATGCTGGCCACCACGGTGTGGTTGATCTTGATTTCGCCAAGCTCCGGCTGGTCGTCGAAGCGGGGAGGGGGAGTGAACTCAGACGATGGCATGGTGGTGATTAGATGGTTTTAGAAACGCCGTTTACGTGTCGGTTGCAAGGGCGCGCACCGAATTCGCGCAAAAAACTCCCGCAGCCAAAGGCGTGCGGGAGTCGGAGCTGCACGGTGCCTGCGCGATTGATCAGGAGAACAGATCGGTGGGCGTGCGGGCGAAGAAATCCTCCATGTAGGCGGTGGTGGCCTTGCCCTCGATGAAGGTGGGATCGCTCATGATCGCCTTGTGGAGGGGAATGGTGGTCTTGATGCCGCGGATGAGGTATTCGTTCAGTGCCCGATAGGTGCGCTGGATGGCGGTCTGACGATCGCGTCCGTAGCAGATGAGCTTGCCGATCATCGAATCATAGTAAGGGGGAATCGCGTAGCCCGAGTAGGCATGCGAGTCGACACGCACACCATGACCACCGGGGGCGTAGTAAAGGCCGATGGTGCCGGGCGAGGGGATGAAGTTGCGGGCGGGATCCTCGGCGTTGATGCGGCACTCGATCGCGTGCTTCTCGAATTTGATATCGCTTTGGTCGAAGGAGAGCTTCTCGCCGTTGGCGACGAGGATCTGCTGCTTGATCAAATCGATGCCGGTGCACTCTTCGGTTACGGGATGCTCCACCTGGATGCGGGTGTTCATCTCGATGAAGTAGAAGTTACCCTTGGCATCGACGAGGAACTCGATCGTTCCGGCGTTTTCGTAGTCTGCGGCCGCGGCGGCCTTTACGGCGCACTTGCCCATGCGCTTGCGCAGGTCGGGGGTAAGGAAGGGCGAGGGGGATTCCTCGATCAGTTTCTGGTGGCGTCGCTGGATGGAACAATCGCGTTCACCGAGGTGGATGACCTTGCCGTGGCTGTCGGCGAGAACCTGAAACTCAATGTGCCGCGGTTTCTCGATGTATTTCTCGATGTAAACCGAGCCGTTGCCGAAGGCTTTCTCGGCCTCGTTGCGGGCAACGTGGTACTCCTTCGCAAAGGAAATGTCGTTGTGGGCGATGCGCATGCCGCGACCGCCGCCGCCGGCAACCGCCTTGATGATGACGGGGTAGCCGATCTTGCGGGCGATTTTAACCGCCTCGGACTCCTTGTCGACGGGGCCGTCGGAGCCGGGGACCGTGGGCACGCCGGCCTTTTTTACCGTGTCCTTGGCGACCGCCTTATCGCCCATCATTTTGATGGATTTTGATTTGGGTCCGATGAACTTGATGTTGCACGACTCGCACTGCTCGGCGAATTGCGCGTTTTCCGAAAGAAAACCATAGCCCGGGTGGATCGCGTCGACGTCGGCGATCTCGGCGGCCGCAATGATCCGATCTGCTCTCAGATAACTGTCGGAACTCCGCGGGCCACCAATGCAGATGGCCTCGTCGGCGAGTTGGACATGCAGAGACTGGATATCGGCCTCTGAATAAACGGCGAGGGTCTTGATGCCGAGTTCGCGACAGGCGCGGACGATTCGAAGGGCGATTTCACCGCGATTGGCGATGAGGATTTTCTGGATCATCAGGGAAGGTGGATAATAATAAACCGCTAACTCGCACTAAGATACGCCAATGTAATTAGCGAAGCCAGTGACGATTAGCGGTTGGGGATGAGAGGATGTGACGAAGATCAGGCCTGTTTAACCTTGAAGAGCTTCTGGCCGTATTCGACGGGCTGACCATTCTCGACGAGGACCTCAACGATGGTGCCCTTCGTTTCCGATTGGATCTCGTTCATGATCTTCATGGCCTCAATGATGCAGACCACGGAGTTCTCAACGATCTTGGTACCGTTTTCCGCGTACGGTTTACTCTCGGGCGACGCGGAGCGATAGAACGTCCCGACCATCGGGGACTTGATGTAAGTGATGCCGGCTTCGTCAGCGACGGAGACGGGAACCAAAGACTGAGCGGCGGGAGCGGTGGCGGGCGCCGGTGCATTCTCGATCGACGCGGGGAACGGAGCGTTGGACCCGTGGCCGCTGCTGCTGCTGACAACAGGGAGTCCGTGGGCACCGCGACGGATCTTCAACTTGAAGCCTTCTTCCTCGACCGCAAATTCGGTGAGTTCAGAGCGCTTCATTAGGTCGATGATTTGTTTGATCTGTTTTAAGTCCAAGTTGTGCCTCGGTTGAGTTGTCGTAAAAGGAGGTGAGTCCCGGTGGTAAGACGGGGCTTTAAAGTAGAACCGGTCGGTTTGTGCAATCTTTGAATTTCTGGTGTAAAAAGGCCTTAAATAACCAAAATTCCGCGCCGAAAAGGGGGTTTTCTACCGAAATTCCTCCGGCACGGTCTTTGAATTCCGCGCGGAAAAGGCGCTTTTGTGGCTGAGAAAAACGGCGGAAAACCAAGCGTTTTTGAGGCAAAAACCGCCCGAAAATCCCGCCGCGAAGGGGTTTTTCGGCCAAAACGCCCCATTTCGAATCACCTCGATTCCGGCAGGGTGAAACCACCTTTGAGTTTCCACATGTCGGTGGCGTTAACGCAGTTCGAATGCTTTTTGTCGCTAGAGTCCGACAGCTTCTTCGATGGCCTTGGCCGCGGTTTTGAGGATCTGCAGGCGAGCGAAGCGTTTATTATTGGCGGGAATCAGGTGCCATGGGGCCACGGGGGTGTCGGTGAGTGCGAGCATATCGCCCACGGCGATTTCGTAGGCGCTCCATTTGCGCCGGTTGCGCCAGTCCTCGTCGTTGATCTTGTGCCGCTTGTAGGCGGTGTTCTCGCGCTCGCGGAAGCGACGGAGCTGCTCGTCGCGGCTGATCTGCATCCAAAATTTGATTACAAGGATGCCATGGGCGGCGAGTTGCTCCTCAAAGTCGTTGATCTCGCCAAAGGCGCGCCGCCACTCGGGGCCGGTGCAAAAGCCTTCCAGTCGCTCCACGAGGACGCGGCCGTACCAAGAGCGGTCATAAATGGTGACCAGTCCGGCGCGGGGCACGTGTCGCCAGAAACGCCAGAGGTAGTGATGGGCTTTTTCCTCGTCGGTGGGCTTGGAGACAGGAATGACGCGGTAGTCTTGCGCGTCGATGGCGCTGGTGAGGCGGCGGATGGCGCCTCCCTTGCCGGCGGCATCCCAGCCCTCGAAGACAAAGACAATGGAGCGGTGCGCGGCTTGGGCGGCTCGGGTCGCGCGATTGAGCCGGCCGAGCCATTTTTCGCGTTTCGCCTCATAGGCCGCCGACGAGAGCTTTTGGTTGAGCGGCAGTGCAAGGAGGCGGGCGCGGCCGGAGGGTCGGAGCGATTTGGGTGTCTCGGGACGGGGTGGCTTGGCGGGACCGGCTTCGACGCGTTTGAGGTGAGCCGTCAGCTTTTTGATGATGAGACCGGCCACGGCGAGGTTGCGTGCGCGAGGGTCGGCCGCATCGATGACGGTCCATGGCGCGCCGGGTCGGTCGGTGGCTTTGCGCAGGCGGGCGGCGGCGCGAGAGAGGCGGTCATGCATCCGATGCTGACGGCGGGCCTTGTCGGTCACGCGCCAGGCGGTGTCGGGGTTGGCGGCGAGTTCGGCGAGGCGGAGGCGTTGGTCGGTCTTGGAGAGATGCAGCCAGATTTTGATGATCAACGTGTCGTTGTCGGAGAGCAGCTTTTCGAAGTGGCGAATACGTTCAAGCTGACGGCCGATGCGCACGGGCTTGCGGGTATCGTCGGCTTGGGCGCGAAGAAGCTCGGTGTACCAAGAGCCGGCGAAGATGCCGAGACGGCCGCTGGCGGGAAGGCAGCGCCAGAACCGCCACATTACAGGACGTTCGCGTTCTTCGTCGGAAGGATCGCGGAAGGCGAATGTCTCGACGCCTCGCGGGTCGAGCCAGCCGCTGAGGGTGTTGATGACTTCGCCGCGTCCTCCGGCTTCTTCGCCGGCGAGGATGAGGATGACCTTGGCGGGGACCTCTTTTAGCCGGACCTGAAGCTGGACCAGCTGTTCGCGAAGCGCGGGGACACGGGTGTCATAGAGTTTTTTGCTCAACCGATGGTCGGAACGCGCGTTGGCCATGAGCGCAAAGGAGAGCAGTGGGCGCGGTGTGTCGAGCCGTGTTTGCGCATGCGCGAAGGATCGCGGGGCAAGAACATGGACGGGGAGTGGTTGGACGCCGGCTTGCCAGGAAAATGATCGTCAAAAGCCGGTGGAATCAGGCGGATTTCGGTGCATATTGCTCACATCAAAATCGGCCGCGTGGCGCGGCTTCGTTTAATCCCAACCCGGAGGCAGAAATGGACACGATGATGATCACGGTGGAGGCGGCTTTTTATGCTATTCTGGCAGGCATGCTGGGCGCGGGGGCGATGTGGGCGGCCATGCGTTTGATCGAAAAAGCCGGGCCTCCGACCGGGGGCATGGTGGTGGCGGTGGGCAGCTTGATCACGCGCTCACGCGACAATGCGCTCCCGACGGGAGTTATGGTCTACCTGGCCGGCGCGGTCGTATTCGGTCTGCTTTATACGATGATCATGATGCGGCTCGGG
>JANJTQ010000244.1 GCA_024711005.1 Opitutaceae bacterium
CGTGGTCGAATCGAGAAAGCGGTCGGAAAGCACCACGGCGCCGCGGGTGAGAGCGGGGGCGATGATCTCGCGCACGAGTTGGGCGCGGGCGGCGGTGAAGAGGAGCAACTCGGTCTCGGCGCACATCTCGTCGCCCTTGGAGTTATGGACGATGATATTGCGAATCTGTTCGCCGATCTCCGTACCGCCCGGTTCGCGGGTGGTGAGCACTTCGCGGCCGAGCAACTGAATGTGTTTGGCGAGGCGCGCGATTTGCGTCGACTTGCCGCTGCCTTCGGAACCTTCGAACGAGATGAGTTTACCGGCGGGTGGATGTTTCAGAGGCATGGGGTGGAGGATGACGTGCGGACGATTAATTCCAAGTCTGGAGGAAAGTGATGAGATCGGTGAGCGTCGGACTGTGACCGGTGCGGACGTAGTGGCCGGACGTGCTCACGCCCACGGTGAGGCAGGCCTCGGGGGAGAGACCGAGGAGTTGGGCGTTGGAGAAGCCGGCGTTGAAGTGGTCGCCCGCCCCGGTGGTGATGAGGGGCTTGACGGTGTAAGGACCGGGGACCCAGGCGGTGCCCGCGGCGGTGGCGCAGGCGGCGGATTCCTTCGGATGGACAACCACGGTGGAGAGGCCGAGACGGGCGCGGATATCGGCGGCCATTTTGCGAAGACCGGCCTCGTCCTCCTTGATGATGGGATAGTCGAGCGCGGCCCAGACCTGTTGCGCCTCCTTGAGGTTGAGGCCGAGGGTGACGCGTCCGAATTTTTCGAAGCGTCCGATGACATCGAGTGCGTTGAGCAGATCCTCGCGCGAGCGTTTTTCGGGATCGGCGAGATCGAAGAAGAAGAGGCGATCGCGAGTTGGCAGAGAGGGGAGGACAATCTCGACGAGCGCCTGGAAGATGGCCGTCATGTTCGGGATCATCGTCCAGTTGACGAGCGCGACGAGATCGGCGGCCGCGAATACCTGGTCGACGCCGGGGCGACCCATTTTTTCAACGATGCGCTCGAAGGTGACCTCATCGAGGCTGCGCATCTGGCCGAGCATGAGTTTGCCATCGGTGAACTCAACGGCGGTGGTCGATGCGGGATCGGCGATGGAGACCACGTCGGCCCTGCCGGCGAACTCACGGAAAACCGGATGAATTGCAGAACGACCGAGGGCTCCGATGTATTTGACGCGACCGCCGGCGGAGAGAAGGGCGTTGGCCATGATCGGGCCATTGCCGCCGAGTTTATCCATGCGCGGGTAGAACTCGATGTTGGTGCTCTTGCCCGCGGCACCGAGGATTCGCTGCCCAAACTCGGTGATGGTGGTGATCGGGGTAAACGCTTCGCCTTGGGCGGTGCGCAGTGCGACCGGAGTCACGATGGTGTCGACAAATCCGTCGAGGCCGACGACCGAGAGTTTTCCAGTGAGGGCGGGGCCGTGCGTACGCAAGGCCTCTAACGTGAGCGTCTTGAAATCCATGAGAAGAGGTGAAGGGGCAGGGAAGATTCCGCGATGCCGCGCGGCAACCAGATTCTCCGTCGCCCACGCCCTGATTTCCGTTGAAGGTGGGCGTCAAAGGCCCCAACGCTTGTGGCAGCTCTACGCATTTCTTGATGACACCCTTTCTTGCCTCCGCAAACCTCGTCAAAATCTTCGGCGATACCGATATTTTCGGCCAGATTCTCACCGTCGGACTCGGGTTCTTTAGCTTGATTGCCTGGACTGTAATGTTCGGCAAGTACAACGAGTTAAAGCGACTTCGGGATCTCAACCTCGCTTTTGAACAGCGACTGCGCGAAGAACGCACCTTGCTGGATTTACCCGAGTCGCTGCGCAACAAACGCGCCATTCCGTACGCCGATCTCTTTGCCGACGCGGTGGAGGCTTATTGGCGCGCGGCATCGATCTTGAAAGAGAAAGGCGAGGACAACAGCCGTGCGCGACTGGAGCACTCGGAGAACGCCATTCAACGGGCGATCGCCCGCCAGGCGCTGCGTTATGAGGCGAGCATGATTTTTCTCGCGACGATCGTTTCCGGAGCGCCGTTTCTGGGATTGTTGGGCACGGTATGGGGCGTGATGGAAGCGTTCAGTGCCGTATCGGGTCAGACGACGGCCAGCATTCAGACGCTTGCGCCAGGTGTATCGGCGGCGCTGCTCACCACAATCGCCGGACTACTGGTCGCGATTCCGTCGATGTTCGGATACAATTTTCTTCTCGGTAAAGTGAAGCAGCTCAGCACCGAGATCGAAAACTACGCCAGTTCGCTGGCCGACCGTCTCGAGCTCGAGTCGAAAAACTAAACACGCCCGACCATGGCCCGCACCTTTCGACAACGCCGCCAGATGCACGCGGTCTCGGAGTTGAATGTCACCAACCTCCTCGACCTCGCGTTCGTGCTGTTGATTATTTTCATGATCGCCACGCCGCTCATCACGGCGGAGCAGACGGTTCCCGTGGATCTGCCGGTCGAATCGAAGAGCCCCCAGGTTCAGCCCGATCCCGACACGAAGTTTGAACCGATTATCATTCGCGCCGACGGCACGTGCCTGTTGGGCAAGCGTCCCGTCCCGCTGACTCGCATGGTACAGGAGTTGGCCGCGTATTCCGCGCAACCCAAGCCTCCGGTGTTCCGTATCCGGATGGATGCAAAGGCCAGCGCGCAGGATTTCATCCAGGTCATGGATGCCCTGAAGCAAAACAACCTCTCAAAGATCTCCTTCGATACGAAGACGGCGGACTAAGAAGCCGTCCGCCCGCCCGTTATCCGTCCGTCATGTCGTCATCCGTTCGCACACCCGGCGCCTATTTCGCCTCCGCCGCGCTGCACGCGGTGCTGATCGTGCTCGTGGTGTGGTTCACGTGGGCCAACAACCGGCCCAAGGAGCAGCCGCAGATTTTCGAATTGGTGGCGGGCGAGGGGGATAATTTCGCCGCCATTGAGGCTCCCGCAATCGGCGAGCCCGACGCGCCCGATGCGTCTGATGCGCCCGACGTTCCCAGTGTTAAAGTTGACATTCCTCCGCCACCCGACCCCGTGATCGAACCGATGATCGAGCCCGAGCCGCCCGAGGTATCGCCGGTGATTGCCCCGCCCAGCCCGGTCCAACCTCCGCTGGTCGTCCCACCGGTGAAACCGCCGCCGAAGACCACTCCAGCCGCGGTCAAAGACCCGACTCCGCCGACGAAAAAGATGACCAAGGCTGAGTTCGACCGTCTCAATAAAACCAAAAAAAACACACCATCGCAGAAGCGTGCCACCGCCCCGATCGTCCCGAAACGCATCGATACGGCGGGCATCGCCAAGGGCGTGACCGGCGGGTCCACGGCCAACAAGACCGCCGGTGCCGGAGGGAAGGCGCTCACGCGTCAAGACATCGAACTTTCGGAGGCCTACATTGCGCTGCTGAGGCAACGCCTCATGAAGGCACACGAGAAGCCCGAAGGTCTGAGCGACTTACTGGAAGCCACGGTGAGATTTCGCCTCACCTCCAGTGGGCTGGTGACCAATGTCGTCGTTATTAGCTCGTCGCGGAATAACGAATTTGACCAGTCGGTGCTCGCCGCCTTCCGCCGCATCTCGCTTCCGCCGCCGCCGGCTAATCTAAAAACCAGCGACTACACCATCACGTTTAAGATGCGGGAAGATAGCTGATCCCCGTTCGCGCCGCCCGCCGCGGTGCGGTTCGTTGGGTTCGGTTCGTCAATGCGTGGGCAACGCGGGCAGCAAAAAGGCTCCGGGGAAACCGGAGCCTTTTAAGTGTCCAAATTGGTGGACCCTAGCGGGGTCGAACCGCTGACCTCCTGCATGCCATGCAGGCGCTCTACCAACTGAGCTAAGGGCCCGTGACTAACGGGAGGTCGTGAAAATCAGGTTTTGATTCCTGAAGGCAAGCGGTTTTTTGGATTTTTCTTATTCAACGTGCACAGCACAATCGCGTTCAAGGGTCACCCACCTCCGGCGAGGCTCACTTTATTCTCGGCGGCGAGTGATCGGGCGGTGTCACATCAATCGGCGGTCGAAAGCGGGCTTGAATACCGCGCCAGTGCGCCGCGGCCGTCTCGACGCGAGCCACCGCCCGCAATTCCTGTTCACCGGCGAAGATTATGAAGGCGAACAAAACGCCGCCGAGGTAATATTCGTTGTAGACCAGAAAGGTGGCGCCGGCCAACGCCACGATCTTGCCAATGCCCGCGGCGACTTGTGTGGCTCGCAGATACGAGGTGCGCATCGCGAGCAACGCACGTAATACCCGGCCGCCGTCCATCGGAAATGCCGGCAGGAGGTTGAACACTCCCATGATCAAATTCACGAGTACCAGATGCCGGAGCATTTCGGCAAACGTCAGCGAGAAGTGGACGGGATTCCAGCCCGAGGGAAACCGCACGAAGATCATCAACAGGCCAATGATCAGGTAATTCACCGCCGGGCCTGCCAGCGCGATGATGATCTCGTGACGCGGTCTGCGCGGGATCGAATCCATCTCCGCCATGCCGCCGATGGGTAGCAGTAAAATGCGCGGTACACGTACGCCGAAGCGCCGCGCCGCGACTGCGTGCCCCAGTTCGTGCAGCGTAACGCAAGCGAAGAGCGCAAACATGTAACAGATCATCCAAAGCGCACCCCGCCAGCTCGCGGCGGACCAGCCTTCCCACGCCACATAGGCGAGCAGGATGAGAAAACTCACGTGCACCGAGAGTTGGATGCCGCGGATGCGGAACAAGTTCATTGACCAGCCAAGCATGAGAATCGTAGTGAACACGGGTTTTGCGGGACGCGCCAGTGTTCTTGTCAGGCGACCGCAGGCCGTCCCCACTGTTCCCATGCCAGATCTCAAACCACCGACCATCCTAGTCATCGATGACGACGCCGAAGTGCGTTATTCCCTGGGGCGCGTGCTCTCCTCGAAAAAATACCAGGTCATCGAAGCCGCCAGCGGGGAACTCGGCGTGGCGGCGGTCAAGAAAGGCCCTCTTCCCGACCTCATCTTCCTCGACATTCGCATGAGCGGCATGAGCGGCATCGAGGCGCTCCAGCACATCCGTTCCGTCAACCCGAAGCAGCTCGTCGTCCTGATGACCGCGTTCGGCACCGCCCAGACCGCCATCGAGGCGATGAAGTACGGCGCGTTCGACTACATCATGAAACCCTTCGATCCGGCGAAGGTGCTCACGATCGCCGAGAACGCCCTCAAGGCCCACGCCGACATGCGCGCGGTTGTCGACTACAAGCCGACGATCAACAGCGACGATTACAAGGAGGGCATCGTCGGCTCGTCGCCGGTCATGCAGGATGTATTCAAAATTATCGGACAAGTGACCGCGAGTGACGTCACCGTGATGATCACCGGCGAGAGCGGCACCGGAAAGGAACTCGTTGCGCGCTCCATCTGGAAGCATTCGCACCGCGCCTCCAAGCCGTTCATCGCCGTCAATTGCGCGGCGATTCCCGACAATCTCATCGAGAGCGAACTCTTCGGCCACGAGAAAGGTTCCTTCACCGGCGCGACCGGTCAGCGACTCGGCAAATTCGAGTTGTGCGACGGCGGCACCATCTTCCTCGATGAGATCGGCGACATGGCCCTGGCAACGCAGACGAAGATCCTGCGCGTTCTTCAGCAGGGTGAGATTCAACGCGTGGGCGGCACCGAAACCATCAAGGTCGACGTGCGCATTCTTGCGGCGACCAACAAGGATCTTGAAGAAATGGTGAAGGCCAAAACCTTCCGCGAAGATCTCTACTACCGGCTCAACGTCGTGCGCATCCGCATGCCCGCCTTGTGCGAGCGCGTCGACGACGTGCCGCAGATCGTGGACTTCTGCCTACAAAACCTCGTGAAGCAAAAGAAGGCGCGCACCAGCAAAGTTTCACCCGAGGCGATGTCGGTGCTTACGCGTTATCGTTGGCCGGGCAATGTGCGCGAGTTGGAAAACGTCGTTTACCGCAGCGCGGTCATCGCCCAAGGCGACACGATCCTGATGAAGGATCTTCCTGTTGAAGTGCGCGAAGCCGCGGGCGGAGCCGTTCCGATTCCCACGCCGACCGGCGACACTCCATCACCGTTTGACGTGACGCGAACCACCCATTCCGAAAATCGAGCGCTCGCGACCGCGCAGGTGGCCGCCGAAAACATCGCCGCGGGTGAATCACCGCTCACCATCGAACGCGCATTGGACTTCCTGCACGTTGAGCTCAGCCGGGAGCCCGAGCCGATCTTGGAACGCCTGGAGCGCGAGATGATCGTGCGCGTGCTCGCCGCGACCGAAGGCAACATGCTCAAGGCATCGGAGCGGCTTGGCATGACCCGTGCGACCTTGCGCAAACGCGTCGACGAACTGGGGCTCAAGTTCTGAATCGGGTGGGGGCGCGGACGTGGCATGAGCATCCTGCCCATGTTGCTTTCCGGGTCTTGTTAACGTGAATTGATCGTCGGATTAACAATAGGCTTGTTTTAGAAGACCGCGCTGCTACCGGTGGCGGCATGCATCGCCTTCATGTAGCAGGTTTTTTCCTCGTTTCATCGTTCGTCGTGCGAGCCGACGTCGGTTCTGCCGAAAGCGCAGACTCCGCACCCGTCGAGCTGTCGCCCGTGACGGTTTATTCGCCTTTGGTGGCGAACCAGGAGCCGGCCGGCACGTTTGCGATGCCGGTCTCGGCCTTGCGGTATGAGCCGCTCGTTGACATCCAGTCGCGCAATCTCGCAGAGGGCCAGGCCGACGTCTCCATTCGCGGCGGCACCTTTGAAAACACCGGATTTTCCATCGGTGCGTTGCCGATCTATGATCCGCAAACCGGCCACTACTTCGCAGAGTTGCCCGTCGCCCCGGCCATGTTGGGTGCGCCTGCGGTGCACACCGGGACGGAGGGCGCGATCGCCGGCTGGAATGCCACCGCCGGCACCATCGCCTATGGCTGGCAGCCCGTGCGGTCGGGCGGCTATGTGTCGGCCGGAGCAGGCGACAACTCGCTTTTGCGCGGCGAAGCCTATGTCGGTTACGCCTCCGAGAAGACCATCGCCGGACGCACGCTCGCGGCCGACGTGAACATCGCCGCGTCGCAAGGCGACGGCACGCGTTCGTTCGGTTGGCATGATTTCGCCCGCTACAACGCGCGCCTTCAGCTGCGCGACGACGTGTCCCAGACCGATCTCTTTGCCGGCTACCAGTCCAAGGAGTTTTCGTGGATCAACCTCTACACGCCGTTCAACCGGCAGGAGACGGAGAACCTCAAGACGGAGCTCTATGCGCTGAATCACCGCATCAATCACGGTGCCGACGGCGACTATTTCCAAGCGGGCGCCTACTACCGCAAAAACCGTGATCACTACGCCATTCCGTCTTTCGCGTTTAATAATTTCCACACGAGCCGCGTTTATGGCGCCGGTTTCGATGGACGCGTGACGGTGACGGATCCGCTGGCATTCCGTTATCGCGCCGGAGCCGTGGCCGACGACATGGATTCAAGCGCACTCGTCGTCGGCCCGACCAACGGCCGCTATGACGACCGCACGCAAGCGTACGCCGGCGTGTCGGCCGACTACACGATCCCGCTTAACGATGGACGTGAACTGGTGCTCACGGCGGGCGCGAATGTGGACGACAGCAATCGCGAGCATTCGGCGGTCTCTCCGCTCGCCGCGATCGCCTGGGTGAACGACCACGGTGTTCTGCGCCGCGTTTACGCGTCTTATACGCAGTCGACGCAACTGCCCACCTACACCGCGCTCAACAGCAATAACCTCGGCGGCCTCTTCGCGGGCAATCGCGATCTGGAACGCTCCACCGCGAGCAACTTCGAACTGGGCGTCGAATCCCAGCTCGCCGCGTGGGAGCTGACGGCCGCGGTGTTTTTCCGTCGTGACGACGATCTCGTTGACTGGACCTATTCCTTCGCGACTCCGAACTCCCGCACCGCGACCGCCGTCGACATCGACACCTTTGGTTTCGAGGCCGTGGCCCGTCGTTCGTTCAAGCGCATCGACGTGGTGTTCAGTTACGCATGGCTGGATAAAAACGATGATTTCGGTCCCGGCGTTGATGCGAGTTTCTATGCTCTCAACTACGCCGAGCACCGCTTGACGGCCGCGATTGTCGCCCGTCTGGGCGCGGGCTTCGAACTGCGCATGGACAACGAAGCGCGCATCCAAGAGGACAACGCCCTGCGCCGTCGCAACGACGAGGTTATCCTCAGCTCTCTCGGCCTCTATTATGCCGTGCCGCGTGTGAAGGGTCTCACGCTGTCCGCGCAGGTGGACAACCTTTGGAACGTCTACTACGAGGAAGTTCCTCTCGTGCCGGGCAGCCGTCGCGAGTTCTCGTGCGGCGCCCGCTACGCCTGGTAAGCCGACGAACCGCCATGAACGCGTTGCCAAACCCGACGGCACCGGCCCCGTGCGTCGTCGAGGCCGACCACCGGCATGTCTGGCATCCGTTCACGCAGATGCAGGAATACGAGTCGCTGCCGCCGATCGTAATCGCGTCCGGGTGCGGCGGCTGGCTGACCGACACCGAAGGGCGCACCTACCTCGACGGCAACGCCTCCATCTGGACCAACGTCCACGGTCACAACGATCCCGACCTCAACGCCGCCTTGGTCGAGCAACTCGGACGCGTGGCGCACTCGACCCTGCTCGGACTTACGCACACCCCGGGCGTCGAGCTTGCGGCCGAGCTCGCGAGCCTCGCCTCGCGCGGACTCAACCGTGTGTTTTTCACGGACAACGGCTCCGGCGCGGTCGAGGTGGCGCTGAAGCAATCGTTCCAGTTCTGGCAACTCGCCGGTCGTGCCGAAAAGAGCGGGGTCATCGGCATGGCGGGCGGATATCATGGCGACACCTTCGGCACGATGGCCGTGGGTGACAGCGGGTTCTTCCATGAACGGTTTCGTCCGTGGTGTTTCGCGACGGATCATTTTCCGGCGCCGGACGCTCACGACGCCGGCGCGAGCCTTGCGGCACTCGGCGCATTATTAAGCGCCAAGGCAGGACAAACGGCCTGCCTGATCCTGGAGCCTTCCGTGCAGGGCGCGGCCGGCATGCGGCTGCAACCGCCGGGGTTCGTGCGTGCGGTGGCCGACCTGTGCCGCGCGCATGACGTACACCTGATCCTTGATGAGGTGTTCGTGGCGTTCGGACGACTTGGCCCGATGCTCGTGTGCGTCGATGAAGGGGTGTGCCCCGACTTTCTGTGCCTGGCCAAGGGACTCACCGGCGGTTATCTGCCGCTTGCTGCGACGCTCGTACGCGACGAGATCTACGATGAGTTTCTCGGCACCTACGAAAGCCGTCGCGCGTTTTTCCATGGACACACCTTCACCGGCAACCCGCTCGCCGCGGTCGTCGCGCTGGCAAACATCCGCAAACTTCGTCCACTCATCGAATCGCGCGTGCTGGATAAACGAATACGCGAGTTCGGTCGCTTGCTCAACGATGCGTTTGGCGGACATCCGCATGTGAAGGCATTGCGCCATCGCGGGTTCACCGCGGCACTCGACCTTGTGCCCGCCGCCGGCGGTGGTGCGGAGTATCCGGTGGCATTGCGTGCGGCGTTACAAGTGTGCCTGTGCGCGCGCGAACACGGCCTGCTGCTGCGCCCGCTCGGCGACTCTCTCCTGCTCGTACCTCCGCTCTGCCTTGACGAGTCGGAGTTGGGCGAACTGGTCGCGCGCACGCGTCGTGCGATCGACGAAACACTGCCTTTTATATCATGAACACCGCCACACCCGTAACCGACCTCGCCGCCGTTCGTGCTCTCTACGAGCTGCCGTTTCCCGAGTTGCTTTTTCGCGCCATGCAGGTGCACCGGACCCATCATGACGCGACGGCGGTGCAGCTCTGCACCTTGCAATCGATCAAGACGGGACGCTGCCAGGAGGATTGCAAATATTGTCCTCAATCGGCGCATCATCCCGATGCTGCGTTGCAGCCGGAGCCGCTCATGGCAACGGAGCGTGTCCTTGAGGCGGCCCGTGCGGCCAAGGCCGGCGGGGCTTCGCGTTTCTGCATGGGTGCGGCCTGGCGCGAGGTGAAAGACGGCGCACAGTTCGACTCGGTGCTCAACACCGTGAGCGGTGTCGCCGAGCTTGGCCTCGAAGTCTGCTGCACGCTCGGCATGTTGCAGGAGCATCAAGCCAAACGCCTGAAAGACGCGGGCTGCACGGTGTATAACCACAACCTGGATACATCGCGCGAATTCTATCCGGAGATCATCACCACACGCACCTACGACGATCGTCTCGAAACGCTGGCCACCGTGCGCCGCGCCGGCCTGCAAGTGTGCAGCGGCGGCATCCTCGGTTTGGGCGAGACGGTGGAGGATCGGTTCAAACTTTTGCACGAGCTCGCGTCGCTTGATCCGCAACCGGACTCCGTGCCGATCAATGCCCTTGTGCCGGTGGAAGGCACGCCGATGGCCGAGAACGATCCGGTCGATCCGATCGAGTTTGTCCGCGTGATCGCGGTCGCCCGCATCCTGATGCCGCGTACGATGGTGCGCCTCTCCGCCGGGCGCACGGCGATGAGCGCCGAGTTGCAGGCACTCTGTTTCACTGCGGGGGCGAACAGCATCTTTCTCGGGGAAAAACTCCTCACGACCCCGAATCCCGGACGTCACGAGGATTTCACGCTGTTGCGCCGTTTGGGTATGCGCCCGCTTGGCGGTGAATTCCCCGAGGACCTCTCCCAAGCTCCTGCGGAAGATACGTGGGCCCGGCCCTGCTCGGAGGGTTGCGGACACGATCACGCCGAAGGCGGCGACCATCACCACCACCATCATCACCATCATTAATTCGGTGATTTTGAGCTGAGTAAGAAACGCCTCTGCATGCGCACGATTGTCGTATCCGGTTCAGACACCGGTATCGGTAAAACCAGGGTCATGGCCGCGCTTGCCCGCACGCTGGCCGCGACCGGGGCCAGCGTTCAAATCGTAAAAGTCGTGGAAAGCGGCAGACGTGATGCCGTTCACCTTGGCGACGCGGAAAATGCCGCGGTGCTGGCCGGACTGCCGGCCGCCGCCGCCCACACATTGCGACGCTACAACGCGGCCATCAGCCCGACGGATGCCGCGATCGCGGACGGCGAAGTGCTGGAATGGGCGGATCTGGTGGCGGACTACACTCGATTACCGAAGTGTGATTGGCGTCTGGTGGAAGGAGCGGGTGGCATCAGTGTGCCGCTTGACGCCGACGGTCGTGATTGGGCGGATTTCGCCTGCGTCGTGGCCGCCGATTCCGTCGTGCTGGTCGTGGCCGACCGGCTCGGTGCGATCAACCAGTCGCGGCTGACGTTGAATTATGCGCGGTCGCGCGGACTGCATGCGGGAATCTGGCTCAACGAATCAGACGGTGCACCGCCCGCCGAGGTCGCCCGTTCGACACGGACAACCCTGAATCGCCTCAACATTCCGATATGGGGAGAGCTGGCTTACGGGGCCGTGGAGGCAAGATCCATGGATCACACCGCATTCATGCCGGCGGTTTTCATCCCTGGACCGACCGTGTTTTCGGCACCTGAAACCCGATCGATCGGATCGCTGGGACGGCGCATGAGCGAATGTTTGCAGGAGCGGGAAGCCTCCGGTTTGCGGCGGACGTTGCGCGTGTTCGCGTCGGAGGCGGGCGTTCTGAACCTGGCCGACAATGATTACATGGTGCTTGCCCGCGATCCGACGATTGCGGCGGCCGTGGCGCGGGCGGCGGTTGATCACGGCACGTCGGCCTCGGGGTCTCCGCTGATCACCGGCTGGCACGCGCCTCATGAGCGTTTGGTGGAGACGTTGTGTGCGTGGCATGGGTTGCCCCACGGACTGGTATGGAGCAGCGGATACGCGGCGAATGCGTCCATCCTTGGCGTGCTGCCGGAAAGAGGGGACCTGGTCCTCGCGGACCGCTTGATCCACCACAGCATGGTGGCGGGTCTGTTGCGCAGCGGCGCCCGACTCAAGCGGTATCCGCATCTCGACCTTGTCGGGCTGGAGAACGAACTTGAACAGGTGGAGCCGGGGCGGACGGTGTTTGTGGTGACGGAGAGCGTATTCAGCATGGACGGGGATTATCCCGACCTGATTCGGATGGCTGCGTTGAAACGCCGGTTTGGCTTTTTTTGGATCGTCGACGAGGCGCACGCACTCGGCTGGTACGGCCCGCAGGGCGCGGGCTTGGTGCGGGCCATGGGCGTGGAACGCGACGTCGACGTACTGGTCGGGACCTGCGGCAAGGCCCTCGCGTCGGGCGGGGCGTATGCGTTGTTCAATGATCCCGTCGTGCGCGACGCGCTGGTGAATCTGGCGGGGGAATTCATCTATTCGACGGGGGTTCCCCCGACGACGGTCGCGGCCACGGATGCGGCGGTGGGTCGGATCCGGGATCTTGCTACGGAGCAACTGGTCTGGCGTGCGCAGTCACGGGCGTTTCGCGTGGAACTGCGAGCGGACCGCTGGGATGTGCTGGACGGGGATTCGGCCATCGTACCGGTGAAACTGGGGGCTCCGGAAACGGCGTTGTCGCTGGTGGCGGCGCTGCGCAAGGCCGGCGTCATCGCGGCGGCGGTGCGTCCACCGACCGTGCCGACGGGCACGAGCCGGGTTCGGTTTTCGTTGAAACGCACTTTTGGCGAAGCGGATGCGGCAAGGGTCCTCTCCATTATGCAGGCGTGGAGGGCGGCGTCATGAGATTCGCGTGGTTGCTCGGTTGGGCCGTGCCGGAGAGCTGGTTCGTGACGCAGGTTCTCGCCGCGTTTCCTTTTGCGAAACACAGCTTTTTTCCAGCTTCGCCGGACTGGCTCGCGCAGATGAGCGCCTCGGGCCCCTGGGACGCGATTGCGGGGTATTCGTTGGGCACGCAGTTGCTTTTGCGGGAGGCGGCGGCGGTGGGCGGACTCACGCCACGTGTGGCTCTCCTTGCACCCGTGCTGGCGTTTCCAAAAGAGGCCGGGTTGGGCGGAAAAGTGAAAGAGACACAGATCCGGTATCTTTCTCGCTGGCTGAAGTCGGACCGCACCGCAGCCTTGGAGGATTTTTATGCGCGAGCCGGGCTTATTGAGTGTGAGGCGGACAACACGACCACGCCCGCCGAGGTTTTACTCTGGGGACTGGAGCGACTGGCCAATGACCGCGTAGAGCCGGGATTTCCGGCTGATTGGCGCGCGTATATGGGTGAATTTGACGCGCTTATGGATGCGTCGGTGCTGATGCGGCTGGAGCCGTCAATCGTATGTGTGGGTGGCGCGACCCATCATCCCGGGAGCTTGATGCGCGCATGGGCGGCTGATTTTGTATGAGCATGGAGAGCACATCATCCGCGGCATTGCGTGTGAGCTTTGGCCGGGCGGCCCGGACCTATGACGGTCACGCCGTGGTGCAGGACGCATTGGCCGGCTGGGTGGCGGAATGGTTGCCGGCACAACGGACGGGCCGCGCACTGGAGTTGGGCGCGGGCCCGGGGGGGTTCACCCGACGACTGCTGCCATGGCGGGGAGCGTTGACGGCAACGGATATGTCCGAGGCGATGTATCTGCGTGCGCGAGCGGCGTTTCCTGGCATCGACTGGCGCGTGATGCGCGCGGAGGAGCCTGAAGGGGAGGCGCATGATTGGATGTTCTCCAGCAGCATGCTGCAATGGGTGGAGAATCCGCGTGCGGTATTCACAGCGTGGAGACGGGCATTGAGGCCGGGCGGACGCGTGCTGGCGGGGCTGTTTGCCGAGGGAAGTCTCCCTGAATTGCGAGCGCTGACCCGCGGTTGGACGCCCCTCACGTGGCGCCTGCCCGACGAATGGGCGGAGAGCCTGGCGCTGGGCGGATTGCGACTGGTGCGCGCGGAGGCGGAGGAGCGGGTGTTTTATCACCGGTCGGCTTTGCACCTGTTGCGCAGCCTGCACGGGGTGGGCGCGGCCCCGTTTCATCAATTCACCCCGGGGCGACTGCGACGCCTCCTGCGCGAGTACGATGCGCGGCATGGCGACGCGCGCGGCGTCCGATCAACCTGGGTATTTCACCGGTTCGAGGCCGAGCGGGCGGACTGAGATTCGTTAAGGAAACAGGCCGCGGCTTTGTTTGGCCTCGGCGACGCGTTGGATACCCAGCGTGAGCGCGGCCAGACGGCGGCTGAATTTGAATTTGCGCTTCTGGTAGTCGACCGAGGATTTCGCCCGATCGAGGATGACGAAGAGTTTTTGAATCACCTCGTCGCGATCCCAGTAGAAGTTTTGCAGGTTTTGGAGCCACTCGAAGTAGGAGACGATCACACCACCCGCGTTGCAGAGCACGTCGGGGATAAGTTCGATATCCTCGCGTCGTTCGAGAATCTTGTCGGCGCTGAACGTGGTGGGGCCATTGGCGGCTTCCGCGAGCAGGCGGCAGCGGAGCCTGGCGGCATTTTCCGTGGTGATGACGCGTTCGAGTGCGGCGGGCATCAGCACGGTGCAGTCGAGCGTGAGCAGTTGTTCGTTGGAGATGGGTTCGCCGCCTTCGAAATCGCGAAGGACCCGCTGGGATCGGATGAAGGCGAGCGCCTTCTTCACGTCGATGCCGCCGGCGTTGTAAATGCCGGTTGTGTAGTCCGAGATCGCGATGATTTTCGCGCCGTAATCGGCGAGGGCGAGGGCGGCTTCGCTACCGACATTGCCGAAGCCCTGGATGGCGACTGTGGCTTGGGCGATGGGGATGTTGAGATCCTCAAGGTAGCGTTTGACGAGATAAGCGGCGCCGGCGCCGGTGGCTTCGCGACGGCCTTGTGAACCGCCGAGCGCGATGGGTTTTCCGGTGACGCAGGCGGGTTCGTTATGACCGAGGTGATTGGAATACGTATCCATCATCCAGCCCATGACCTGTTCGTTCGTGCCCACGTCCGGCGCGGGTACATCGATATGGGGACCGATGAACGGGGCGATTTCCTGCATGTAACGCCGGGAAAGCCGTTCCAGTTCCCCCTCCGAAAGCTGGCGCGGATCGACGATGACACCGCCCTTGGCGCCCCCGTACGGCAGGCCGACCAGCGAACATTTCCAGCTCATCCACATGGAAAGCGCGGCGACCTCACCCAAGGTGACGTTTTGGTGGAAACGGATGCCTCCCTTGGCGGGACCGGTCGAAAGATTGTGCTGGACCCGGTAGCCTTCGAAGACGGTCACGCTGCCATTGTCGCGTTTGATTGGCAGGGCGACGGCCAGTGATCGCCTCGGGTATTTGGTCCGGTCACGGATGTTTTCAGGAAGGCTGATTGCGTCGGCAGCCAAGTCGAACTGTCGGCACGCCATCCTGAAAACGTCAGAATCGTAAAGAGATGAAACGATGGCTTTGGACATACGAAAGCAGGGGGGGCGAGGGGTGTTCGCAACCGTGCGCATTCGTAACAGAATAGCAAATATCGGGGCGGTACGGTCTGGGCAGTTGAAATCGCGGGCGATTCGCCCTTGATCGGTCGCACGCATGGCAAACCCATTCCTCTCCCTCGTTTCAAAAATGGTGCGAAAGCTGGTTATGGCCGTTTTGATTTCGGCGCTGGCGCTCGTGACGTACAGCCTGTGGCTCTACACCCAAGATCCTGCGAGCTATGACGAACGCCGCGCCCAACGGGCAAGGGCCATCGAGACGGAGCGCGCGGAGGTTCGAACGGAAATGGACGATCTGAAGCGGCAGCGGAGCGAGGCGGCGGAAGCGCTGGAGACCCAGCGGCAGCGAGTCGCGCAGGCGGAGACCTCGCTTAAGACACTGCGTGCGACCGCTCCCGGCGCGACTGATTCGTTGGCCGACGAACAGCGGAATGCCCGCGAAGCACAAATCGCCCGGATGGAGGCGCAGAAGACCGAAGCTCAGGCTCGGGTTGTCGAATTGCAAAGCGCGTTGGCCACGGTCGATCAGGCAAGAGCCGAAGTGGTAAAGCGGCAGGCGGCCGTCACGCAGGAGGAACTCGCCCTGAAGCAGGAGAAACATGCCATCGAGCATTACCTGAGCACCGCTTGGAAAGACGCACGAGGGATGATCACGACCCTGTTTTTTGTCTACCTGTTCGGTGGTCTCGTGCTGGCCGTTGTCCTCTATTATGGTTGGGCTCCTTGGATCGCAGGCGGACGTCCGGTCGAACTGCCCTCGGCCGGGGCCGTCCTGCCGACGGTCAGTGAAAGCGCGGTCGTGCTGGATACCGCAGTCTGGCCCGGTGAAGTACTCTGGGTACGCAAGACATCGTTCCAGGGCGGCGACGCCACTCTCACTCGGAGGAAGCGACTCATGCTCACCTGGCGCATGCCGTTTTCATGCCTTGTGGGTGGATTGGTGCGATTAATCGAGCTTCGCAATGGGCGCAGCGACGGCGAGCGGCGGGTGGCGTTTGCGAGCGCGGAAGACCACTTTGCGGAGTTTGCGATGGTATCGATCCCCGAAAACAGCTCGTTCATGCTGCGCGCCCGTTTCCTGAAGGGCATCATTGCCGGCCTCGACCAGCCTCCTGTCATCCGCAGGTGCTGGCGGTTTTTCCGATGGCAGTCCTGGGTCACCGGCCAGTTTGGCTATTTCCAGTTTTATGGTCCCTGCCGGCTTGTGGTGTCATGCGCAACCGCTCTCCAGTCGGAAACACTGGCGGCGCGTGATGACGACAAGCCTGTGACGCAACGTGCATCCCAAGCGGGCACGGTGGGCCTCGGCCCACGCTTGGTGTTCAAGCCGGTGCGGAGCGAGGGGTTTATGCCCTACTGTCGCGGCGAGACTCCGCTCTTCGACATGGAAGTAACGGGGGTTGGCGTCATCCTTTCCCGCGACCCGAAAGGCCGCGGGCGCGACAGCTTCTTCGCGGAAATTCTCAAGGTGATCGGTCTGTAAGTTCGCATTGAGCGGGCGCAGGGACATGCGGAGCGGGCGAGGAGTCCGCTCCGATTTGCATATCCGCCATTCCTCCGTTTCCTCTACGGGTTCCGTAATGTCCCTGTTCAAACTCAATGCCGATTACCAGCCGACCGGCGACCAGCCGCAAGCCATCGAGAAGCTGACGGCGTCCATCAAGGCGGGAAACCGTTTTCAAACGCTTCTGGGAGTAACCGGTTCGGGCAAGACGTTCACAATGGCGAACGTCATCGCGCAATGCGACCGCCCGGTGTTGATCATTTCGCACAACAAGACCCTTGCCGCCCAACTCTACTCCGAGTTCAAAAATTTCTTCCCGGAGAACGCGGTCGAATATTTCGTAAGCTACTACGACTACTACCAGCCGGAGGCCTACGTCGCATCGAGCGACACCTACATCGAGAAGGACTCGTCGATCAATGAGGAGATCGAACGCATGCGCATCGCGACCGCCAGTTCGCTGGTGTCGCGACGCGACGTGATCGTGGTCGCCTCGGTGTCCTGCATTTACGGCTTGGGATCGCCCGAGGATTTCCAAGAGATGCGCATTCCGCTGAAGAAGGGGACTCCGCTCGGGCGCAATGTGCTCCTGCAAAAGCTCGTGGACATCCTGTACGAGCGAAACGACTACGACTTGAAACGAGGCGCCTTCCGCGTACGCGGCGATGTGGTGGACATCATGCCCGCCTACCTCGAACTCGGCCTGCGAGTGGAGTTCTGGGGCGAGGAAATCGAGGCGCTGAGCGAGTTCGATCCGACGACCGGGACGGTCACGCGCACGCTGGACCAGTTTGATTTGTATCCTGCAACCCAATACGTCGCCAGCAAGGACAAGCTCTCGGGGGCGATCCAGGCGATCAAGGCGGAGCTGGATGAACGCGTGGCGTTCTTCGAGAAAAACGGGCAATTTCTGGAGGCGCAGCGCATCCGCATGCGAACCAATTACGACCTTGAGATGCTGCAGGAAATGGGCTTCTGCAACGGCATCGAAAACTACTCCAGCGTCATCGCAGGTCGCAAACCCGGCGAACGTCCGATCTGCCTGATCGATTTCTTTCCGAAGGACGCGCTGCTCATGATCGACGAGAGCCACGCAACGATTCCGCAGATCGGAGGCATGTCCAATGGCGATCGGGCCCGCAAAATGAACCTCGTCAACTTCGGGTTTCGCCTTCCCTCGGCGCTCGATAATCGTCCGCAGACCTTCGAGGAATTTCTGTCGATCACCGGACAGACGCTTTACGTGTCGGCCACGCCCGCGAAGTACGAAATCGAACACTCGGCGGTCGTCGCCGAGCAGGTCATTCGACCGACGGGCTTGCTGGATCCGGAGATCGTGATTCATCCGACGAAGGGGCAAGTCGAGCATCTCATCGGCGAAATCAAGCGGGCGGTGGAGAAGGGCGAACGCGTGCTTGTCACCACCTTGACCAAGCGATTGTCCGAGGACCTGACGAACTTTATGCGCGAGGCGAAGATCCGCGTTGAATACCTGCACAGCGACATCGACGCGATCGAACGCGTGGAGATCCTGAGAAACCTGCGGCTCGGTAACTTCGATGTCCTCGTGGGCATCAATCTGCTACGCGAAGGACTGGACCTGCCGGAAGTCGCGTTGGTTGCTATTCTCGACGCGGACAAAGAAGGGTTTTTGCGCAGCGAAACGTCGCTCATTCAAACGGCGGGCCGGGCGGCGCGCCACGCGGACGGCCGGGTGATTTTCTACGCGGACAAGATCACCGATTCGATTCGACGCACCCAGGAAATCACATTGGCGCGACGCGAGAAACAGATCGCCTACAATCGTGAGCATGGCATCACGCCGCGCAGCGTGAAGCGCTCGGCGCAGTCGAGTCTGCACGTTTACGACGGCAGCGGGCGAGAAGACGAAGCGGCAGCGGCGGTCACCGAGGGCAGCGACGAGGATGTGAAGGCCGTCATCGCGGAGTTGGAGGACGAAATGGCCGAGGCGTCCGGCAAACTGGAGTTCGAACGTGCGGCACTGTTGCGCGACCAGATTGATGCGCTGAGATCGGGCGATTATCGGAAGGCCGCAAAGTCGACGAAGAAAACCTCGGGACGCGCATATCCGAAAGCAGGCCGGCGGCGGTGAGGAGACGCGAGCAGCTTCCAAACCGGAACACGCTCACGCCCACTCGGGCGGATTCTGGAGGTTCGGTTTGAGCACGCCGATGCAGGGCAGGTTGCGGTAGCGCTCGGCAAAATCGAGGCCATAGCCGACCACGAATTTGTCGGGAATTTGGAAGCCGACGAAATCGGCCTCGAAATCGACCTCGCGGCGGCCTCGTTTGTCGAGGAGTACGCAGGTGCGCAGGCTGGCCGGATTCAACTTCGTCAACATCGCGGCGACCGAGGAGAAGGTTTTCCCTGTATCCAAAATATCGTCGATCAACAGCACGTGGCGGTTGCTGATGTCCAACGTGAGACTTTGGAGCAGCTGGGGCTGGCCATGGGACTTGGTGTCATTGCGGTAACTGGAGATCCGGATGCAGTCTAGGCGGATGGGGTTCGGGATTTCGCGGAGAAGGTCGGCGGTGAAAAGGATCGCGCCGTTGATAATGGAGACGACGGTGATCTCCTCGTCACCGTAAGCGGCGGCGAGCTCGGCTCCCAGTTTCTTGACTCGTTTTTTGATGTCCTTTTCGGAGACGAGCACGGTCTCCAGATCGGCGTGCAGCGGGAAATTTTGAGCCTTTGTCATGTTGGACCGAGCCTAGGGGGAGGGTTTCGCCGAGGGCAACTGGTTCGTGCGGAGCCAGTGCGTTCGGAGGTGGAAGCGAGCCTATTCTTTTGACTTAAGGCCGTCCGAAATCTTGCTGACATCCGATTTCCCGATGCTTTCGGCATGATCTCCATTCGTATTCAAAATCTCACCAAGCGGTTTGGTTCGACGGTGGCCTTGCGCAACCTCGATCTGGTCATCGAGCCGGGTGAGTTGTTTTTTCTGCTGGGTCCCAGCGGTTGCGGCAAGACGACGTTGTTGCGGAGCCTGGCAGGTTTTTACATCCCGGATGAGGGGAGTATTTATATGGGCGACGAAGACGTGACGCGATTGGAGCCCCACAAGCGGAACACGGGGATGATGTTTCAAAGTTATGCGCTCTGGCCCCATATGACGGTGGCCGAGAATGTCGCCTTTGGTTTGGAGGAGCGCAGAGTCCCCAAACTTGAGGTGCGGCGACGGGTGATCGAGGCGCTCGAGTCGGTGCGCATGGGTGATTACGCCTCGCGCAAACCCAACCAACTCTCCGGAGGCCAGCAACAACGTGTGGCGCTGGCGCGGGCGCTGGTGATCCGCCCCCGTTGCCTCCTGCTTGACGAGCCGCTTTCAAATCTCGACGCCAAGCTGCGGCATGAAATGCGCATGGAAATTCGCCGAGTGTGCAAGGAGTTCAAACTCACCACCGTCTACGTGACCCATGACCAGAAGGAGGCGCTCTCGATCTCCGATCGCATGGCGGTTCTTGACGGCGGCAAAATCCTACAGGTGGGGACTCCCAAGGAGGTTTACCGTCGACCCGTGTGCAAGACGGTCGCGCACTTCATCGGCGAGACGGATTTCATCGAAGGGCGCGTGCTCGGACCGGACGGTGAGTTCATTGCGGTTGAGACTGAGATCGGACGGTTCCTAGGGATCGGGGGAGGCAAGACATTCCAACCGACCGTCGGCGCCGCGGTCACGTTGTCCATCCGGCCGGAGTGCTGGAAGCTGGGGCGCGAGCCTCGTGCGCACAACGCGGTGCGCGGCCGGATCGGCGAGTCGGTTTACCTCGGCGAAGTGGCGCAATACGACTTCGTCGCGGGCGGGATGACGTTGAAGATCTATGAGCTGAATCCCCGGTTTGTCGGAGGCGCGGTCGAGGGGGATTTGTTCGCGAGTGTCGAACCTGAAGACGTGGTAATCCTGGGATCCTAAACACATGGTCAAGCAGGCCATCATTATTTTTGTTCTGCTGGCGACGCTGGTGTTGCCCTTCGCACTGCGTCCGCGACAGGCGGCGAGTGGGAAGGCGGACGAAACGCTGGTGGTCATCACACCTCACAACGAGGCGATCCGCCAGGAGTTCGAGCGGGCCTTCAAGCGGTGGTATCACGAACGCACCGGACGGACCGTCGCATTTGACTGGCGTCTGATCGGAGGCACGAGCGAAATCGCCCGGTATCTTGAGGGTGAATACACAGCCGCATTTCAGAACCATTGGGTGAACACGCTCGGCAGGCGGTGGAGCAACGACGTGCTCAACGGTTTTGCCAATGGGGCGTTATCGAAGGACGCACCGGCTGTCGCGCACGAGGCGCGGGCGGCGTTCCTCGCTTCAAACGTAGGATGTGGCATCGATCTTTTTTACGGAGGCGGCAGCTACGATTTCATTGGCCAGGCGCGGGCGGGACGTCTGGTGGACAGCGGCATTCTGGAGAAACATCCGGAGTGGTTTACCGATGACGTGATCCCTCAATCGTTCGCCGGCGAGGCTTACTGGGACAAGGACGGCCGTTGGGTGGGCATCGTGTTAAGCTCTTTTGGCATCATATCGAACCGGGACTCGCTCAAACGATTGGGAGTGACCACACCGCCGCGCACATGGGAGGACTTGGCCGATCCCCGTTATGTGAGCGAGGTTGCACTCGCGGATCCGACAAAGAGCGGATCCATCGCGAAGGCGTTCGAGAACGTGATTCAGCAGCAGATGCAGAAAAAGGTGTTGGCGCGGATGTCGACCTCGCGATTCGACAGCGAGGACACGCGCAAAGCCGCGGAGCAGCAGGCGGTGGCCGAGGGCTGGTTGGAAGGACTGAGACTCCTGCAAAAGATCGGTGCAAATGCGCGTTACTTTACCGACTCGGCGCAGAAGGTTCCGATCGACGTAGCCGCGGGGGATTGCGCGGTGGGGATGGGCATTGATTTTTATGGACGACAGCAACAAGAGGCGGTCCGGCGACGCGGCGCGGATGACCGGCTGACCTACGTTTCACCGGAAGGTGGCGCGGTCGCCTCGGTCGATCCGGTGGGTTTGTTGCGAGGCGCGCCGAACAAGGAACTCGCGGTGGCGTTCATTGAGTTTTCTCTGTCGATGGAAGGGCAGAAACTGTGGAACCTCAAACCCGGCACACCGGGCGGGCCGGAGTATTTTGCGCTGCGACGCCTGCCCGTGAGGAAGGATTTTTATGAGATCGAGGGGATCGATGCGCTCCGCAGCGATCCGGAGGAGAAGCCGTATGCACCCCAGGAGCGGTTGATTTATCATCCCGAGAGGACCGGATGGTTGTTTCGCGAGCTGGCGTTTGTGATTCGCGTGATGTGTCTCGACACCCAGCCGGAGCTGAAGCGCGCGTGGCGGGCATTGATCGACGCCGGAATGCCGGCCGAGGCGCTGGCGGAGTTTCAGGATCTCTCGGCGGTCGACTATGCGGCGGCAGGCGGACGTATCCGCTCGGCACTGCGCTCGAAAAACAAAGTCGACGAAATCCGACTGGCCAACGAGCTGAGCAACCGGTTTCGTGCGCAATACCTGCGGACGGTGGCGCTGGCGGAGGCCGCTCGCCACGATGGGCAGTAGATCGAGCGGTCCTTACCCGGTCACGGTTTCCAGCGAACAGCCGTCGGCGTTTGCGGACGGGGTTTCGCAATTGGGGCGGGCGATGACGCCGGGGTAGGGTTCGTCGGCGAAAATCTTGTCCGGCTCCGCGAGCAGGTGGCGATCGCACACGGCAAAGAGCTGGGCCTGGGTCTCGGTGCGGCGCATGTCGTGGAGAAAAGCACCGGTGCCATCCACGCTTTGGCCGACGAAGTTCAGGTACTTCTTCATCTTGTTCACGTGATCGCGCTCGGGCAGACCGGCATGGTCGGTCGCCTCATAGAGACGGACAATGTAGTCGCGAACCTCCGCCAAAGTGACCGGCGTGATCGGGCGTCCGGCGAAGGCTTCACGGCACTGGCGGAAAATCCATGGGTTGCGGATGGCGTGGCGGCCGATCATGACGCCGGCGGTCTTCGTCTGCGTGATAACCCGGACGGCGGTCGCGGCTGAGGTGATGTTGCCATTGGCGAGCACCGGGCATTTCAGGCGTTCCACCGCGCGAGCGATGTAGTCGTAATGAACCTCGCTGCGATACATCTCCTTCACGGTGCGCCCGTGCAGGCTGAGCAAGTCGACATCGTGTTTGTTAACAAGGTCGAGGATGCGTTCGAAGTGTTGGGTATCCTCAAACCCGATACGCATCTTCACGGTGAACAGGCCGGGCACCGTCTGGCGGAGCGTGCCAAGAATCTCGTCGATTTTCGCGGGATCGCGCAGAAGGCCGCCGCCGACGTTCTTCTTGTAAACCTTGGGAGCCGGGCAACCCATGTTCAGGTCGATGCCGGCGACGGGGTGGCGAAGCAGTTCGATGGATGAACGCGCCAGGTGGTGAAGATCTTCGCCGATGAGTTGGGCAAAGACGGGGCGCCCGGTTTTGTTTTCGTCGATCGAGCGGAGAATGTGCTTTTCGGGCTTGGACTGGGCGTGAACGCGAAAGAACTCGGTGAAGAAGTAATCCGGGGCGCCGTAATGCGCGATGACCCCCATGAACGCCAGATCGGTGACGTCCTGCATGGGCGCGAGGGCGGTGAGGGGCTGCTCGGGGACGATCGGGGACGGCAACGGAGGCCGGAGGTCGGATGACGGAGGGACGGACACGGTGTGGTGAAGGCTGTGACGTGGGAGCGAGCTTGCTCGCGATGCGGTCAAGCCATCGCGCGCAAACGTGCTCCGCTCACGGAAGAAGAGGTTTGCGAATTACTTGTCCTCTTCCTCGTCGGGAGATTCGTTTTCGTCGCTCTGCTGGCGGAGGACGCGCTCAAGGATTTCGGTCATGTCCTCGACGGAGTCATAGACTTTACGGGCAACGAAAAGGGGCCGCTGGTGCTGAAGCGCGAGCACGGTCGAATCGCTCGGACGCGCATCCAATTCGACGATCTTTTTGCCGAGCTCGTTTTCCATGCGCAGGAGAATCCGGGCGAAAAACGTGCCCTCGTTGACGTCGTTAATAACGACGTGATCGATGGAGGCGCCCAGTCCCGTGAGGATGTGCCCAATCAAGTCATGGGTCAGTGGACGCTCTTTTTTCACGCCGTCGAGGGTCATCTGGATGGCGTTGCCGACGGAGTGGTCGACGTAAATGACGAAGGTTTTGTTATCGTCGCCGAGGAATACGGCGCAGCCATTGGAAGTGGGCATCACTCCTTTGACGATTACGGACACGACATCATTTTTCATGAACGGAAAGTGGTTATGGGCAGGGCCGGGCGCAAGTGTGGGCGTGGAAACAAACGCGGGGGACGCGGTCCGGCCCAAGTAGTTGGTTATTCAAAGCCAAGGAGATGGATGCCCCAGGATTTGGCTTGGGCGATGACGGCCGGCTTATCGAGGATGATGACGCGTCCGGCCTCCAAGGCGGCGGCTTTAAGACCGGCTTCGCGCATCGTTTCCAAGGTCTTCATGCCGAAACAAGGGACGTCGAACCGGTAGTCCTGATGGGTCTTTACGGTTTTCACGAAGAGGGCTTCGTCGGTTTTGAACTCACCGGCCCGGCGGAGCATGGCGTCGGTGCCCTCGAAGGCTTCGACGGCCAGAACGGTGCCTTTGCGTACAACGCAGCCTTGGCCGATATCCAGCCGGGCGCACTCGCGGGCGATTTGGACGCCATGGGCAACGTAATCGTCGTCGATCGGAAAGCTGCGTCCGGTCATGCAACCGACCGACGCGAGGTGGTCGTCCAGGAAGCTGCGGGCATCCAGCAGGTGGATGCCAAGGCCCTCGATCTCACGGGCGATGGCACCGAAGATCGTTTCGGCGTTGCGGCGCTTGAGCGACATGAGGATGCGCGCGGCCTTCAGGTCGGGGTGCAGTCCCTTGAACAGACGGCGGGGGGTGATCTGACCGGCCATGAGGGCATAACCGGCGCGGTAGTCCTTGAGCGTGGAAAGCATCTTGCCGAGCTGGCCGACTTGGATCACGCGACGATCAGAGGCGAGGAAAGAGTCGATCAGGTCGGGGCGGGTCTCCTCGTCGAACGCGATCAGGCGAAGCGGTGCGCCGGCCCGGCTGATTGCCTGGGCAACCAGCACGGGATAAATGCCCTGACCCGCAATCAGTGTGACGGGCTTCTGCGGGTTGAAGTCGGGAGGAAGAAAAGCGGACAGCACGGTGAGGACGTTGCAGGTTTGGATGAAGTGCGGAAACAAAAAAGCCGCACAAGAAGCGCGGCTGGATACCCAGAGGCAAGAGGATGCCTCAATCCTGCGTACCGTAGTATTTTTTGTAACTCCGGTAGTAACGGTAGTTGGAGTAGTACTCAATGCGGCGGGGCGAGAGGCCATTGAGTACGACGCCGAGAAGCTCATTCTTTCCAGATCGTAATGCCTTTATATACAATCGAATATGTTTTCGGTAGGCGCGGTTAAAACGGCACACGTAAATCACCTCGTCCACGCGTTCGGCGATCAGCAGCGAGTCCGTGACTGCCCCCAAGGGCGGCGAATCGACGACGATCAGGTCGTAATGCTTTTTGAGCTTTTCGAGCAGTTGTCCGAAGGACGGGCTCTCAAGCAACTGGGTGGGCGTCTTGGACCGTCCGCCCGAACTCAGCAGTGAAATGTTTTCTCCGATCTGGGTGATCCCGAGATAGGGATCACCGACGAGGTCGCCGTCCAAGCTGGCGCCGTTTTCGAACCAACTGATGAGCCCGACCTCGTTGGTGTTGTCGAAGTGGCGATGAAGCATCGGGCGGCGGAGATCGCAGTCGACAAGGAGCACCCGTTTGCCGTGGCGGGCGAAGCTGCCGGCAAGATTACTGGAGACGAGCGTCTTGCCCTCGCCGGGGATCGTGCTCGTGACCAGGATCGACTTGGGGAAATCGAGTTTGGAGTGAATCTTGACGGAGCTGTAGACGCTCAAGAACGGCTCCACTCCCGGGGCGTTCTTGTTTTCAAGGACGAGTTTGTATTTGTCGGTATCCTTGATCGACGAAAGGTCGGGAATGATGCCGAGAAGATTGGCGCCGATGAAGTGCTCGATATCCCACGCGCTCTTGATGCGGTCGTCGATGAAGCTAAGACCGATGGCAACGCCGAAGAAAACGAGCAGGCCCACGCCGATCGCGGTTTGGGTGATCCGGCGAATATCGGGGGTGTAGGGAGAGGCGGGGATTTGCGCGAGGTCGAGAGGCCGGACGGGGATCTTCTCGAGATACTTGCTCGTGGTGGCCTGGGTGTGGCGGTCGAGGATCTCGGAGTAGCTTTTTTTCACCGATTCGGCATTTTGTTCCAAAGTGCGATACTCGATGGAAAGATCACGGAGACGGAGCTGTTCTTTTTCTTGAGTGGCGTATTCCTGTTCGAGGGTTTTCTCGTTGGCCAAGGCGCGTTCCAAGCTGGTCTTTAGATCGGCGATCGCGAGGCGAATGGCCAAATCGAGCTGTTTGTTCGCAACGGCGATGGCGTTGACCACGTTGATCATCTTCGGGTGAAGCTCGAGGTAGCGCTCGGAGAGAAGCGCCTGATCGCGCTTCAAGGTCTCAAGCTGCCGGGTGAGGTCGGGCACGGATCCATAATTGGCGATCGAGGTGATTTCGAGGAGGTTGCGGTTGTCGGCGCGGTAACGCTCGACGAGGTTGAACTGCTCCTCGACGGCCAGCCGTTCAAGGCGGGCGTTTTGCAGTGCGGCGTTGACCGACGTGAGTCGGGCCTGGGCGATATTCGTGCTGTTATCGAGCGACACCAGATTCTGGGCGCGCATGTAGTCCTGCAAACGTTGCTCGGCGATGCGGGCCTCCTCCATCAGCTGTTTTGAGCGGTCGTGGAGGTACTTGACGGCGGAATCGTGGCTTCCGCTTACATTCTCAAGAAGGCTGTCGATGAATTGTTCGATATAGCGGTTGGCGAGGAGTGCCGCGGCCTCCGGGTCGCGGTGCGACACGCTGACGCTGATCAGAAAGGTGCTGCGGATGGACTGGACGGACATCGTTCCCATATCGACTCCGACGGGCGGGGTGGCGCCGGGAGGGAGGTCTTTGAGATAAGGGCGCTGGAGGATCTGACGTTCCTGCGGAGTGAGGGATTCCTGCACGCGGTTGCGCATCTTGGCGCTCGCGATCACCTGCAGATAGGTGTTGAGTTCAATGTCGCTATTGATGCCCGTATCGATGATGTCCGGGCTGGTGACGACCTTCTCCGGTTTTTCGATCTGCAGGGTGGCCGCGCTGCGATAAAGCGGCACGGCGCGAGACTGGTAGTAGATCATGCCGATCGAGATGATCAGCGCGAGCGGGAGGGCGATCCACAGGCGTTCGCGCACGATTACATAGTAGTCACGCAACGTGCGATGCTCGACCGTGTCTTCTTCCCGGCCGGCAACCTTCTGGTTCGGCGGAGGCATTTGAACCGCGGGCATGATGTGCTTAGATGATGCGCTCGGGAACGAAGACGATGTCTCCGGGTTCAAGCATGAGTGAATTGTCGCTGATATTCGCCCGGTCTTTGCCTTTCAGGAGGCTGTCGACGTCGATCGTGAAGACCTGCTTTTTGCCATCGGGGGAAACGCGGGTGACGTTTACAGCGGTACCTTTGGCCGTATCGCTAAAACCGCCGGCGCGGGTCACCAGTTCAAGCACGGTCATCGACGTTTCAATGGGCAGCGGGTAGCGGCCGGGGGAGCGGACCTGGCCTTGAATCGAAACCTCGCGCGCGGCATAGGCCTCGACATTGATCGTGACTTGGGGATTGCGCAGGTAACGACCGTCACGGTAAGCGGTCTCCACCGCCTTTTGCGCTTCGCTGATAGTGAGGCCGACGACGCGAACCTCGCTGACCAAGGGGAGGTTGATGTTCCCCTTTGCGTCCACGCGCGACATCGTACGCAGGTCATCCTCTTGGTAAATGTCGACACGCAGGAGATCCGTCAGCGTGATTTTGTAGGCGAGCGAAGGCTGGACGGCCGGAGCGGGGGTTTGGGCTTGGAGGGCGAGGACCGAGATGATTATCCCGAGAAATAGGCGAGAGAGAATGCACTTGGTCATGGACGGGGCGTTACCAGCGGGACGTAAGATTAAGGGTGACCGAGTGACGATCAAAACCTGACGCGGAGCGGTTCGACCAGTTTTCAAAATAGCTGTAGGTGAGGGAAGCCTTGAAATGATCGTTGAGCGTATAATTCACACCTGCACTCCACGTGAAATAACGGTCTTCACGACCGTTATCGGAGCCGTCGATGAAGTCGCTTTGGCCCGCACCGATGCCGGCGTAAAGCGACCAACGCCCGGGAAATGCGTATTGGGCGTCGAGATTGACGCCGAGGGTATCGACACTCGATTCGGTCGCCGTCGTGCTGAAATCCTTGTCGATCGTGCCCGTAAGTGAAAATCGCTTGCTGACATCCCACGTGGTCGACGCGCTCGCGGTGAAACTACCGTGGCTCTCACCGGTGGCGTCATTCTCGCGCACCTGATAGCCGGCGCGGACGACACCGTGGAGTTTGGCGAGGATTCTGCCGGAGACGCCGGCGGTGAATGCATGGTCGACGGTCTGGCCGCCCGACGACGTATCGCTGATTCGGATACGATATCCGCCGACAAGATCGCGCTTGGACGTGTAGGCGTAGAAAAGGTCCGTGCTGGCCGTGTAGGTGGACAGGTCGACCAGTCCCGAGGAGTTGTCCACATAATCCACCCGGCCGTAAGCAAGCGACCCGGCGAAGCTGTATCGGGTGATCACCGGGTATTTCCAGTTCAAGCCGGTGTTATAGTTCCACGATTCGGTACGTAGATTAACGTAGGGATCGGCCTGGCTTTGGCGACTGACGCCGAGCGTCAGGGAGCCGGTCGTGCGTCCGGCGCCTTTGACGAATTCAAGATTGAGTGAAGGGTTGGAAAAATCCTCGGAGGTGTTCGAGGCGAAGCTTCCCAGATTCCAAGCCAGGGTGCCATTGACGCTGATCAGGCCTGCGTGACGAAGGTACTCAAGGGCGAGGCTGGCGTTGGTGAAGATATCGTCTTCGCCTGTGTCGTCCGCGAAAATATTCGAGTCGTACCCGATGGAAACGCTCGCGGTGGCGAAAAGTTGGTCTCGTCCCTCGTTGAGTTGGAACAGTGCGAGCGCCGGGAGCGACGAGAGTTGAAGGAGAGTGCCGCCCGTTGCCAGCCAGCGCAAAGAAATCCTTGGTCCCATGATGATGGTGTCGGTGAGTCGCGGTTGCGACGCGCTTACGGCTTGGCCGGCGCCGGGATGTTGTAAGGACTGATGGTGATCTGCGGATCGATAGTGCCCGGCAACACCTCCACCGGAACAATCGTGGGCTCGGCATCCGGGGTTGCATCCTGGGTGACATTGAAATGAACGGTTTTGCGGGCCATGCAGGCGATGGACACCTTGTCGACGAGACGCTTCATATCATCCTTGGGAATCGGCCGAATCGTGATGGTCGGAGGTTCAGAATTGGAGCTTCGGGTGATGATCGCCTGCTGACCCGGGACGAGCGGCTGGCCGCCGGTCATCGGTTCGCCGTGGACGGTGACGTCGCCCTCGATCAAGGACACGACCGTCCGGGCGTCGTTGGTTTCGATCACCACTTTGCGACCGCGGATGGTTACGCTGCCGTGGCGGGTGGAGTAGATCATGGTGCTGCCGGCCACCATCTTGCTGGTGCAAAGACTCACATCTCCGCGCGGGAGGAACGCGGCGGTTTGGGACACGGACGGTTCGATATCCAAGTCGGTGCGATCCGGCGCAAAAGGCTCTTGTATGAAACGGCGTATTTCCAAGCGTGACTCGGGACCGAACGCGAGGCCTGTGCCATTGGAGAGGACGATCGAATTGTTGGATTCGGGCGCGGTTTCGATCACCACTCCCTCGGCCGTGTAAGCCGACTGCTCGACGAGATCCTCGATTTTTCCGCCGACGGTGATCGAGGCGAGACCCTCGATATCAGCCACATAAAGTTTACTCGTCGGATTCTCGCGCCGCGCGTCCGAGGCATGGGAGAGGGATGCGAGGGCAACGGCCGCAAAGCAAAAAAACGATGCGACCCGTGAATGTGGATGCGTAAGTAAGCTCATGGCTGGGGGAAAACCGGATTTTATCGGCACGATCTTCTTGGGAAACATCCGATTTAAAAGATCCAATGTTCCCCATGAAGCACATGCCTGAATAGGCCTAGGGGTTAAACCCCAGCTTGAGAAGACTTTTTCGATTATTTATTCGACGACGATGTTAAGGATCTTTCCGGGCACGAACACGATGCGTTTAATTGTTTTGCCGACAACGAACGGGGCGCTGTCCGTGTTGGCTTGGGCAAGTTGCAGCACCGCGTCTTGGCTGCCGCCCACCGGCACGAGCAGTTCGGCGCGCTTTTTCCCGTTCACCTGAACGATGACTTTTTGTTCGGTGGCGACGAGTTTCGCGGGATCGTAGGCAGGCCAGGGGGCGTGCTGAATGGAGTCGGTTGCACCCAATCGAGCCCACAGCTCTTCGGTGATGTGCGGGGCGAAGGGGGCGAGCACTTGAATGAACTGACGCACCGTGGCGCGGCTGACCCGCTCGGTTTTCTGCAGCGCATTCGCGAAGATCATCATCTGCGAGATCGCGGTGTTGAGGCGCAGGTTCTCGATGTCCTCGCCGACCTTCTTGATGGTTTCGTGGAGAAGTTTGACCAGTTCGGCTGAATCGACCGACGCGTCATCGACGATCTTCGGGTTGATTTCACCTTCACGGCCGACGCATTCGCGCCAGACCTTTTGGAGGAAGCGGAAGACACCCTCGATTTGAGACATGCTCCAGGGCTTCATCGCCTCGAGCGGACCGAGGAACATCAGATAAAGACGCAGCGTATCGGTGCCGTGCGAGGCGATGATCGTGTCGGGGCTCACGACGTTGCCGCGGCTCTTGGACATTTTTTCGCCGTCCTCGCCGAGGATGATGCCTTGATGAAACAGTTTGGTGAAGGGCTCCGATTGCGGAACGACGCCGAGATCGAAAAGGACCTTGTGCCAGAAACGCGCGTAGAGGAGGTGCAGCACCGCGTGTTCCGCGCCACCGACGTAGAGATCGGGAACCCCCCAGTAGGCGAGCAGCTTCGGATCGGCAAATGCCTGGTCGTTTTTCGGATCGAGGAAACGCAGATAGTACCAGCACGAGCCGGCCCACTGCGGCATGGTGTTGGTCTCGCGACGTGCGCGAATCCAGCCTTCGCCCGCGGGCTTGGATCGCGATGCGGGCACGGCTTCGCCGGTCGTGTAGTTGACCCAGATTTCGAGCCATTCGGTGACATTGGCGAGAGGGCTCTCGCCGTTGCCGCTGGGCAGGTAGGACTCGACGTCGGGCAGGGTGAGCGGGAGTGCGGCGGCGGGCAGCGGCAGCGCAAACCAAGTCGCGTCGGTCGTCGTGTCGTGGTAGGTGACCGGCTCGGGCGGCAGATCGGCGGCGCGTGCGGTGGCGGCCTGGCGGTAGTCGGCTTCGGTCACCCAGAGAACGGGGAACGGCTCACCCCAATAACGCTGACGCGAGAAGAGCCAGTCGCGGAGCTTGTAGTTGACGGTGGCTTTGCCACGGCCCCGGGCGGCCAGATCGGCGGTGAGCTTTTGCTTCGCTTCGGCCCACGGCAGGCCGGTGTACTCCTCGGAGTGCACGAGTTTGCCATCACCGGTGTAGGGCAATTTGGCCGAGTCGCTTCCGTTGGTGGCCTTGTCGTCGTGATCGGGCTCGATCACCTGGATGATGGGCAACTGGTATTGTTGCGCGAATTCGTAGTCGCGTTCGTCGTGCGCGGGCACGGCCATGATCGCGCCGGTGCCGTAGCCCATCAGCACGTAGTCGGCGATCCAGACGGGGACGCGGGCGCCGTTGGCGGGATTGATGGCGAAGGAACCGGTGAAGACGCCGCTCTTGTCCTTGGCGAGATCGGTGCGCTCGAGGTCGCTCTTGCCGGCGGCCTTCTTTTTGTAGGCCTCGACGGCGTCGCGTTGCGCGGGCGTGGTGAGGGCGTTGGCGAGCGGGTGCTCGGGCGCGATCACCATATAGGTAACTCCGAATACGGTGTCGGGGCGGGTCGTGAAGACCTTGAGGTCACCGAGGCTTTCCTGCTCCAGTTTGAAGAGCAGTTCGGCGCCTTCGCTGCGGCCAATCCAAGCTTCCTGCATGCGCTTGGTGGACTCGGGCCAGTCGACATCCTTCAAATCGGCGAGCAGGCGCTCGGCATACGCTGTGATGCGGAGAACCCACTGGCGAAGGTTGCGACGTTCGACGGGAAAGCCGCCGACCTCGGACTTGCCATCCACGATCTCTTCGTTGGCGAGCACGGTGCGGAGCTCCGGGCACCACCACACCGGACGCTCATCGACGTAGGCCAGACCCTTTTTGAAGAGCTGGAGGAAGATCCACTGCGTCCACTTGAAATACTTCGGATCGGTCGTGTCGATTTCGCGCTCCCAGTCGTAGGAAAACCCGAGGGCTTTGATCTGACGACGAAAGTTGACGATGTTGTTTTGCGTGTTGGAGGCGGGGTGGGTGCCGGTCTTCACCGCATGCTGCTCGGCGGGCAGGCCGAACGCATCCCAGCCGATGGGATGGAGAACGTTAAAACCCTTCGCGCGTTTGTAGCGGGCGATGATATCCGTGGCCGTGTAGCCCTCCGGATGACCGATGTGCAGGCCCGCCCCGGACGGGTAGGGGAACATATCGAGCACGTAGTATTTCGGCTTCGACGTGTCGTTTTCCGTGCGGAAGGAATGATTGTTTTCCCAGAAGGTTTGCCAATGCGGCTCGATCTGGAGAAAGTCGTAATCTTTGCAATGCGTTGCCATCGGATGAAACCCGCCACCCTGAAGGATTCCCCCTCGTCGTCAATCACACGAAAAATCGCCGTGCTGGCTGTCGCGTTTTTCGCGGCCGTTCTGGCCGCCGACGCCGCGGTTTCCCGCGGATTCAGCCATTTGCTGGATGCGGTCGTCCGCATCGACGTGCGCGAAGAGTCCTTCGACACCGGTGCACGGCGGTTCACGGCCGGCATCGGTTCCGGCGTGATCGTATCGGCCGACGGCCTGATTTTAACGAATGCCCACGTCGCCAGTCCGCGCGCGGTCGAGTTGTCCGTCACGCTCGCGAGCTTGGAACGGGTCAACGCGACACTCGTCGGATGGGATCACTGGACCGACCTCGCCTTGTTGCGAATCGATCTGGCGGATGTGAAACGTCGGGGCCTTACGTTTACTCACGCTAAGTTTGCCGATTCGGACACCCTGTTTCCGGGCCAGACGGTTTACGCGGTCGGCACGCCCCATGGTCTGACGCGCACGGTGACGCGCGGCATCATTTCAAACAATCGCCGTTATTTCGCCGATAACCGGGGCGTAAAAGGCTACGAGACCGGCCTGTTCAACACCTGGCTGCAAACCGACGCCGCCATTAATCCCGGCAACTCCGGCGGCCCGCTGATCGATGAAAAAGGCCGCGTGGTCGGCATCAATTCGCGTGGCTATCTCGGCGCCGACAACCTCGCTTTTGCCATTCCCGCCAACATTGCGAAACGTGTCGTCGCGGACCTGAAAGGGGACGGTGAGATTGTTCGCAGCTACATCGGAATCGTGCCGGGCGCGCTGCTGGATCTGGAGAGCTTTTATTCGCTCAAGCAAAACACCGGGCTGCTCATCAACAGCGTCGATCCTGGCTCGCCCGCCGCCCGGGCCGGACTGCGCGGCGGTGATATCGTCCTTTCGATTAACGGCACGCCCGTGGACGGCCGTTTTCCCGAACAATTGCCGCCGCTTCTCAACATCATCGCCAGTCTCCCGGTGGGTTCGACGGTCGATCTCGTCGTCAAGCGCGGCGAGCAAACCCTCACGCCCGCCATTGTGACGGAGAAGCTCGAAAGCCGTCAGGGCGAGGAGTGGGCGTTTGAGAAATGGGGCCTGACGGTGCGCAAGGTGTCACGCGCCTACGCCCGCGAAAATCAACTTGATGACGACACCGGTCTGTTGGTCATCGGAGTGCAGCCCGGATTTCCCGCCGCCGTCGCGGGACTGAGCCCCGGCTACATCATCACCAAGATTAATCAGGAGCGCATCACCTCGCTGGACGTTGCCAAGACCCTGCACGCCGCCTTCGTTGAGAAACCCGCGCCGACACTCATCGAGGCGGAAATCCATCGCCGCGTGTCCCTCTACATTCTCAAACCATGAAGAAGATCCTTCGATTCAGTCTCCTGCTCGTTGCCCTCGCGATGCTTCCTGTCATGGCGGTTCGTGCGGCCGACGAGATCCCTGTCCTTTTCAAGGCGCGTGTGAAATCGGTCGTCGCCGTGGAGTTTTTCACCGAGAGCGAACTCGATCGGCGCCCGACGGTGGTCTCCGCGCTGGTCGCCGATGCGGCGGGCACGCTCGTGCTGCCGCCCGGGGCGATCAACAGCTACGTGCCGCCCGCCAAGCTGAAGGATTTTCGTATTTATCTGCCGGGGAGGCCGGCAAGTGAGTATTCGTCTGGCGAATACCTGGGACAGGATCCGGTGAGCGGCTGGCACTTTGTCCGCATGGCGGAAAAACTGCATGCCCACGTCACTCCTGTGACCGCGTTCGCCGCAAAGTCCGGCGGCATCGAACCGGCGTTGGGCGAGGAATTCTGGGGCATCGGCCTGCGGGGCAAGGACGAGGATTTCGCCCCTTATTTCATGGCGAGTCGCGTTTCGCATGTGCAGTCGCTGCCGGAGCGCACCGCGATCGCGCTGGCCGAGATCGCCGCTCCCGGTCTGCCGGTGTTCGATCGGGAAGGCGCGTTTGCCGGCATCGCCATCGGCGGCTTCGGACAGACGTTCGTGCAGTATTCGCGCAACGACCGCGGACTGCCGATCATGCTGCTCAACACGGACGAAAGCAGTGTGTTTCAACTCGCATCCGATGTCGCCCCGTGGCTCACCCGCGTGCCCGCCGATGTCTCGGGTCGTCCGATCAGCTGGCTCGGAGCCTACGGACTGCAACCCATGGACCCCGAGGTGGCGACGTTCCTCAAGCTCGGAGACCAGTCCGGTTGTGTCGTCAGCGAAGTGCTCGAAGGCAGTCCCGCCGAAGCGGCCGGGTTGAAGGACCGCGATATTATCCTGGAAATCGATGGTCAACCGCTGCCCCGTTTTAAGCCTGACCGTGTGGTGGTGACGTATTTTGACCGCGAACTCGGCAAGCGCCAACCGGGCGACACCCTCGCGCTGACCGTGCTGCGCGGCACCGAGCGGGTGGAACTCAAGGCGACCTTGACGGATCAGCCGCGGTTGCTGCGCGAAGCCGAGCGCACCTACTTCGAAAAACTGGGCTTCACCGCGCGTGAATTCGTTTACGGCGACGGCGTGGTTCGCCGCGTAAAACTCGCCGGGCACAAGGGCGTGGTCGCGCATTTCGTCAAGAACAGCAGTCCCGCCGGGACCGCCGGTTTGCGAGTCGATGACTGGATCCTTGAAGTCGATGGCACCGAAGTGAAAACCTATGCGCAGGCCATTGAAAAACTGGCGGCGATCGAAGCGGACGCCAACCGTTCCGAGTTCGTCTTGTTGATCAGCCGCAACGGCGAGACCGCCGTGCTTCGCGTCAAACTTAAGTAATCTCCATGTTCACTGGCATCGTTGAAGAAACCGGCACGGTCGTCGCCTTTACCCAAGGCGCCGATGCGTGGAAACTCCAGGTCGCGGCCGACGTCGCATTGCAGGATATCGCCCTCGGCGACAGCATCGCGGTCAATGGTTGTTGCCTGACCGTCACGCGATTCGACGAGCGTCATATCTGGTTCGATGTGCTGGAAGAAACGCGTCGCGTCACCAGTCTTTCGGTGATCGCCGCGGGGGCGGCGGTCAACTTGGAGCGGGCGTTGCGTTTTGGCGGCAAGATTGGCGGACACTTCGTCACCGGACATGTGGACGGGCAGGGGACGATCGAGATGTTTGAGCCGCGCGGGTCGGATCATTACCTGCGCGTGCGCGCACCGGCCGGGCAGGGGCGCTACCTGATTCACAAAGGCAGTATTACGATCGACGGCATCTCGCTGACCGTGGCGGAAGTGGATGGCGATACTTTTGCGGTGTGGATCATTCCCACGACGATCCAAGTCACGAATCTGCGGGAGAAGCGGGTCGGCACACCGGTTAATTTGGAATTCGACTTGCTCGGCAAGTACATCGAGAAGCTCGCCGCCCCTCATCTCGCCTGACGTCATCTTATGCGCGCCGCCCTCACCGCTCTCACGGACGAACTCAAACGCTTGAAATCCGCAGGCGTCTCGGCGGTGTCCGTGTCCGCCGACAGTATCGCCGCATTGCGCAAGGCCGTGGCCTCGCGCTCGACCAAGGCCCATGTGCCGGCGTTCGACGGCGAACCGACCGAAACACCCCCTCTCTCGTCGCGTCCCGGAGTCACTCAAGCACCGACGCGAAGCCCCACCGCATCCACTCCGGCCAAATCCGTTCCCGTTGTCGGCACACTCCCGCCGCCCCCGGTGTTTACGTTGCCGGCGGGCGACAAAACCACGCGCTGGGAGTGGTTGCGCGATTACGTGCTGACCCACCCTGTTTGCACCAAGAACGTTCGTCCCGGCAAGAAAGTCGTGCTCGGCGTGGGCTCGCTTGAGGCCAAGATCATGTTTGTCGGCGAAGCCCCGGGAGCCGAGGAAGAAGTGCGCGGAGAGCCGTTCGTCGGCCCGGCGGGCCAGTTGCTGACCAAGATGATCGGCGCGATGGGCGTGAAGCGCGAAGAAGTCTATATCGCCAACGTCATGAACTGGCGGCCCCAGACTCCTACGCCAGAAGGGGTGGAGCAGGTCGGAAATCGCGAGCCCACGCCGGAGGAGATGGCGTTCTGCCTGCCGTTTCTTCGGGCGCAGATCGAGATCGTGAATCCGGACCTGATCGTGGCGGTGGGGGCGACCGCGGCGAGAGGATTGCTCGGCTCGAGTGCCTTCCGAACGCTCGGCGACGTGCGCGGGCAGTGGAAACTTTTCGCAGGGAAGCCGGTCATGGTTACCTATCATCCCAGCTACCTGATCCGACAAGAGTCCATGGGACCGGTGGCCGAACGCAAAGCCAAGCGAGCGGTCTGGGAAGACCTGTTGAAAGTCATGGAGCGTGCGGAATTGATGATTTCAGACAAACAACGCGGATACTTTTTAGAAAAATGAAACGACTCTTATTACTGGGACTCTCTCTGGCTGCGTTCGATGCCGCCGTGTGCGCCGCCGACGTGCCCTTCGACTTTGAGGTATTGCAATTTCGTGCAAAGACCCTCGCGTCCAAACCCTACGCCGAACGCCCGATCCGGGTGCCCGAGTCGTTGCGCAACCTCACTTACGATCAATATCGAGACGTGCGCTTTAATCCTGATTCCGCGTGGTGGAGACGCGACCGGTTGCCGTTTCAACTCCAGTTTTTCCACCCCGGTTTCATTTATAAACGCACGGTTCAGTTGTCCGAGGTCAGCGACGGCGAGGTCGAGTCCATTCGTTACGACAAGGATCTCTTCAACTTCGGCAAGAACCGGAAGCTGGGGTCAATCCCGAGCGACATGGGCTTCACCGGTTTTCGGATCCACTACCCGCTCAAGACGCAGGACTACTATGACGAACTCGCGGTGTTTCAGGGCGCGAGCTATTTTCGCGCCCTGGGGCAGGGCATGCGTTATGGACTTTCCGCGCGAGGTCTGGCGCTCAACACCGCCGAGCCCGACGGCGAAGAGTTCCCTGTTTTCGAGGAGTTCTGGATCGAGCGTCCGGCCGAAGGAGCCACCCGAATCACCGTGTATGCGCTGATGGACAGTCCCAGTGTGACCGGCGCGTATCGGTTTATTATTACGCCCGGCCCTTCGACGGTGATGGAGGTCAAGAGCGCGATTTATCGGCGCAAGGACGTGGCTGTTTTCGGCGTCGCTCCGCTCACCAGCATGTTTTGGTTCGGTGAAATCGAGTCCAACGAACACCTGGATCTCCGTCCCGAGGTTCATGACTCCGACGGTCTGTTGATGCAACGCGGCAACGGCGAATGGATCTGGCGTCCGCTGTCCAACCCCAAGTCGGTTCGAGTCGCCGCATTCGCGGATGAGAATCCGCGGGGCTTCGGTCTGGCGCAGCGCGATCGCAAGTTCGAATCCTACGAGGATCTTGAGGCCCACTATCATGAACGTCCCAGCGTATGGGTCGAACCCGTCGGATCGTGGGGCGAAGGCGACGTACGCTTGGTGGAGTTGCACACGCCCGACGAGACGCATGACAACATCGTCGCGTTTTGGGTGCCCAAGCAACTCCCGGCGCTGGATGTGCCATTGAAATTTGAATACAAGCTTCACTGGTTTATCGAAGGCAAGGGCGGGCGCACGCCCCCGGCCGGTTATGTCATGGCGACCCGTCTCGGTCGCTCGGCCACGCACGAGCCGGAGCTCGTTCGCTTCTGGGTTGATTTCACCGGGACCTACCTGGCCAACCAGAAGATGCTGCCCGACATCACGGCGAGTCTCTCGGTCGGAGCGGGAGCGAAATTGATCCACCAAAGTCTCGAAAAGAACCCCTATAACGGCAGCTGGCGAGTCGGGTTTGCCATCAAGCCGGACGGCAGCGGACGACCGGTGGAACTCCGTTGCTTCCTGAAAAAGCCGCCCCATATCCTCACGGAAACATGGAGCTATCTGTGGAATCCGTAGAAGCGCATCTCGCGACCTTTCGTCCTCGAACAGGGACGATGGAGGCGTGGAATGCCGCCTACGTACGCACCGAGGATTATCTGCGCGCCCATCGTATCCACAACCGGCTGCATCAGAGCCGCCTCATCCAGGCGGTGCTGGAGAGGGCGGCGCGCCGGCATGCCGAAAATCCGGCGATCGAGCCGACCACTCTCGCGGCCGAAGAGATGGAGCGAATGATGGACGACTGGTTCGCCGGGGTGCTCAAGGCGAAGGATCTCCGGCACGATCGCATCGCGATCGAAGGTCGGGTGGCTTTGCTGTTGTGCGACGGTCCACAACGATGGCCGTATGCGTTTTTGGATTCGCGGAGCATACCGGATGAATTCGCCACGGCGATGCGCGCCAGCTCGATCAAGGCCGGCCCGGACATGGCGGTGTCGAGCATGGTGCCGCGCGAGATCGACCTGGGCCCGATCACCGAGGCGGCGGGCGAAACGCTTGAGCGCATCGAGAGGTGGCCGCTGCTGCGCGTGGCGCTTCTCTGGGTTTTATTCCTGGGGGCTTTGCTCGGGATTTTTTATGCGACCCGCTAAACGCGAATGAACTCGTCCCGTCCGGCAGTCCACCAATTCATCTTGCCCGAACGCCTGCGCCGGCGGCGGGCCGTGTTCTATTCGTCGGTACTTTTGCTCACGAGCGTGGCCACGTGGTTCATGGCGGATTTGTTGTGGCGCGACAACGGCATCAGCGGACTCGAATGGGTGTTGCTGGTGCTGTTCGTGATTCTCTTCACCCAGATCTCAGTGGGTTTTGTGACGGCCATGCTCGGTTACTACGTGATCAACCGCGGAGGGGATCGCCAGCGCATCACCCGAACGATCGATTGGAATACCGAAGAGGTGCCGCTCGCGACCACGGCGATTGTGATGCCAGTCTTCAACGAGGATGTCAGTCGCGTGTTTGAGGGCTTGCGTGTCATTTATCGTTCACTTGAAGCGACAGGGAAACTGGAGCACTTCGACTTCTTCATCCTCAGCGATTCCAACAAGCCGAACCAATGGATACAGGAGGAGGTCGCGTGGGCCGAACTGTGCAAACAGGTAAACGGCTTCGGCCGCATTTTCTACCGCAAGCGTCGACAACAGATTAACAAGAAGGCGGGCAACGTTGCGGATTTCCTTCGCCGCTGGGGCAAGCGCTACCGCTACATGGTGGTGCTCGACGCCGACTCGATCATGACGGGCGAGGCGATTGTGAAACTCGTCGCGATGATGGAGAAGAATCCGCAGACGGGCCTCATCCAAACCGCGCCCCGGCTCATTTACGGAGAGTCGCTTTACGCGCGTATGCAGCAATTCGCCAACCGCCTCTACAGCCCGATTTTTCTCGCCGGTCTTAACTACTGGCAGCAGCAGGACGGCAACTACTGGGGACATAACGCGATTATTCGTGTGCAGCCGTTCATGGATCATTGCGCGCTGCCCGATCTGCCTGGCAGCGAGCCGTTCGGTGGACGCATCCTTTCACATGACTTCGTCGAGGCCGCGTTGATGCGCAAGGCAGGCTGGCATGTATGGCTCGCGCACGATATCGAAGGGACCTTCGAGGAAGGCCCGCCAAGCTTGATCGACAGCGCCAAACGCGACCGCCGCTGGTGCCAAGGCAATATGCAGCACTCCTGGTTGATCACCGCACGCGGGTTTCGTCCGGCGAATCGATTCCATCTGCTGATGGGGGTGATGGCCTATGTGTCGTCCCCGCTCTGGTTGATGTTTCTCGTGCTGAGCACGATCCATGTGTTCAATCAAGTGCTGACGCCGGCGGGACACTTTGCCATGGATCGCTACATGCGAGTCATGGGGAGAGTGGTGGAGGTGCCGGAAGCGCTGGCGCTGTTTCTGTTCACCATGTTGCTGCTATTCCTGCCAAAGGTCATCAGGGTGTTCACGGTGATGCAGCGCTCCTCCCAAGCGGTTTGTTTTGGCGGACGCGGCCCGCTCGCGTTGTCGGCGTTGCTTGAGATCGTGCTCTCCGCGCTGCTCGCTCCGATCCACATGTTCTTCAACAGCAAGTTCGTTTTTTTCTCACTCCTCGGCCAAGGCGTTTCGTGGGTGACGCAGCGTCGCGGAGCCGAGGACGGCACCGACTGGCGCGAGGCGATTATCACGCATGGAGGACAGACGTTCTTCGGCTTGGTCTGGGGTGTGTCCGCATTCATTCTCCTGCCCGCATTTTTCTGGTGGCTGAGCCCCGTGCTGAGTGGGCTTGTTTTCTCGATTCCGATTTCGATCATTCTGAGCAAAAGCTCACTTGGGTCCCAAGCTCGGCGGGTCGGCATTTTCCTGACGCCCGAAGAAACCCAGCCGCCACATGAGTTGAGCCGGCTTACTCAAAACCTCGCAATGTGCTACAAGCACATGCGGCCGCTCGAGACCTTGCGCAATGATTACGGGCTTCTGCAGGCGGTGCTCGATCCCTACATCAACGCCGTCCATGTGGCGATGTTGCGGCAACGCCGACCAAGCGAAGAGTCGCGGGACTGGTTTTCACTGTTGCGGCATCGACTTTTGTTCGAGGGGCCAGGGCAACTCACCACCAAGGAAACGCTGGCGCTGCTGCTCGACGCCGAGTCGATGATCTGGCTGCACGAGGAATTGTGGAAGCAGCCCAATTCGGCACTCGCCGAGTGGTGGCGACTGGCGATGCGGCAATATAATGTGCTGACGGCCACCCCGATCACGGCGCTTTACCGTTGATGAGACGGGGTGGGCCTCAACCCTGCTCGTCAGCTGGTAATCAGCTTCTCCAGCGCATCCTTCGCGCGGATAAAGGCGGCCTCGAGTTCAGCTACCTGGACCTCGACATTCACCAGCCCATTCTTGTTGGCGTGGTGCTCGAGCCGCTCGGCGATGGACCGCAGTTCGCTCGCGCCTACATTGCTGGAACTGCCCTTGATGCTATGGGCCGCGCGCATAAACGTGACGGCGTTGCCCGAGGCTCGACTAGTGTGAAGTTCGGCGATGCGGGTCGGCGTATCGACGATGAAAATGGTCAGAATTTCCTTCAGAAACGAATCTCCGTCGTCTGGGCTGAGAGAACGCAAATTGGCGATTGCGGCGAGATCGACTATGGAAAGTGACGACATGGCAAAAAGCGTGTGAGCAAGTGATTAGATGGCAAATCGCAATAACCACCCCGGCTTTGGCGGTTTTATTTTACGTTTAATTAACCGTTGGACTATGGGCGGCGAGTGGTGAATGGGTCGCCTACTTTCGCCCGTTAGTCTAGCGATCTAGGTCGCCCATTCGAACGAGGTGTGGGCCTCGATTTCCTCGATGGTGGTGAGGCCAAGCAGGACCTTTTTAAGGCCGTCGTAACGCATGGATTTGTAGCCCACCTTCGCCGCCGCCGCGGTGATCTCACGTACGCTGGCTTTGTTGGTAATGAGAGTGCGGATCTCTTCGGTGATGACGACCAACTCGTGAAACGCCACGCGCCCCTTGTAGCCTGTGCCACGACAGGCACCGCACCCGCGACCCCGGAAAAACGGAACGTCGGTCAGGCCTTCATCCAAAAAATACTTCTGCATCACCTCGCGAGGCGGGTAGTAGGGTTCTTTGCAATTTTCGCAGATACGGGCGGCGAGACGTTGAGCCAGCACGCCGATCACCGATGGGGCGACCATATAGGATTCGACGCCGATTTCGATCAGGCGGATGATGGCTTGCGCGGCGGTGTTGGTGTGGAGCGTCGCAAATACGATATGACCGGTAAGGGCGGCTTCGGCGGCAATCTTGGCCGTTTCGAGATCGCGAATCTCGCCCACCAGAATGACGTCGGGATCCTGCCGCAGCAGTGCTCGCAGAACTGCGGCAAAATTGAGATCAATCGGGGCGTTGACCTGGGTTTGTGTGATCCCGTCCAGCTGGATTTCAATCGGATCCTCGATTGTCGAGATGTTGATGTCGGGCTTGTTGATTTCGTGCAGCGCCGAGTAAAGCGTGGTGGTCTTTCCCGAGCCGGTCGGGCCGGTGACAAAGATGATTCCGTTCGGGTTTTTGATGAGTCGGCGGAACGGTGCGAGGATGGTTTGTGACATCATCATCTTATCGAGCGTGATCATCGATTTCATGCCGCCCATTGCGAGAATGCGGACGACCGCCTTTTCGCCGTAATGCGCGGGAAGCGTCGAGACGCGGAAATTAACGTTGGACGTGCCCAATGGCATCGAGAAGCGCCCGTCCTGAGGGAAGCGTGATTCGGCGATGTCCAGACTGCAGAGAATCTTCAGGCGTGCGATGAAGGATCGGTGAAGTTTGCGCGAGTAGCTGAGGACTTCGCGCAGCAAACCGTCCGTCCGGAAACGAACACGACATTGTTCCTCCTGCGGCTCGATATGGATGTCCGTCGCACGTTCGCGGATCGCGTAGTAAATGATATCGTCGAAGACCTTGATCAGCGACTCGGAGTCGGCGCGTTCGGGATGGTCGAACACCGTCGAAACGCCGAGTTCGACAAGGGTTTCCTCAAGACTTTTCTCGCTGGAATACTGGATGAGGATGGAATCCGTGATGTCGCGGGGCAGGGCGAACACCGGGCTGACGGGCATCTGGACAATCAGGCTGATGCGTTTGACGATGGCGTCGTCTTCGGGCTGGGCGAAAGCCGCGGTGAGCACGCCGTCGATGATGTAGAGGCCGATCATGTTGACCTTCTTTGCGATCTCGATCGGGACCACCGAGACCGCCTCTTGCGTGATCAGAGACGCAAAGGGGTCCACATAGGTGAAGCCCAGAAAATCGGCGTAGAAACGGCAGGCGGTATCCTTGGCGATCAGTCGACTCTCCACGAGGGCTTCAAGCAGGGCGAGACCGTCGCCGTGTTTTTGCTCAAGCGCGGCCAGCTCGATTTCAAAATCGAAACGGGGCAGGGCGCGGATTTGCTCCGCCAGCGATGGTTTACGCAGAAGTTTTGCCACGGCGTTTTTTCCGGTTTTTGAAAAGTTTTCCGATCTCCACCTGATGAAGTTTCTCTTGCGCGAACGCGCCGGTGGTGCGTTCGAGCTGTAGTTCGGAAAGCAGCTCGGGGAGCGAGTAACGCACCTCGGGTAAACGAGGAACCTCGGGAATGCGGAACGGATCGTCGGCCTCAGGCGTGCTCATTATGAAAATAGTTTAGCCTTCCCCGGAGTCATCGTCCGGTTCGAGGAGTTCCCCGAGCAAGGCGCTCAGTTCTTCGCGCGAAGTGTCTTTGCGGATGTAGTTCAATGCACCGCCTTCGGCCGCCTCTTCGATCGTCTGGCGGTTGGCCAGCGAGGTGAGCATGACGACGGAGGCGTCGGGGTCGAACATGTGAATCCGCTTCAGGGTTTCGAGCCCGCCCATGATGGGCATATTGATATCAAGCAGCACCAGTTCAGGCCGTTCTTTCTGATAAACGAAGAGACCCTCGGCTCCATTGGGCGCCTCAAGAATGGTCGTTGCGCCCAGGGAACGCAGGATCAGGGCGATGTATTTGCGGACGTGGGGTTCGTCGTCGACGACGAGAATTTTTCCGGTGAACGTCATTGGGAGGTGGCGGGCAGGGTGACTCGAAATTCGCATCCTCCTTCGGGGAGGTTTTCCGCGTCGATCGTGCCATGATGGGCATCCACGATTTTGCGACAGATGGCCAGTCCGAGTCCGGTGGATTTTTCTCCTCCCGTCGGTTGTGCGGAGAGGCGGCCAAAGTCTTTGAAGAGTCGATCACGTTCGTTCTCCACGATGCCCGGACCTTGGTCGCGAACACTGATGATTTGAGCGCCATCGTCGCGCAGGCTCAACGACACGGTAATCAGCGAACCAGGTGGCGAATATTTCACTGCGTTGCTCAGGAGATTGTCGATGACCTGACGAATCTTGTCGGCATCGATGATGATTTTCGGGACGGCGGGGTGTTCCGCGAAGAGGAGGCGGGTGTGCTTGCGGGCGGAGTCCATCGCTCCAAAGGTGATGGCTTTCTCGATCAGATCGGGCAGGGAGGCTGGCGCCATTCCCAATCTAAGTTCGCCGGATTCGATGGTGGCGAGATCAAGAAGGTCGTTCACCAAGGTGACCATGCCGCGGCTGGCTTGATGGATCAGATTGATCAACTCCAGTTGGTCGGGCGTCAATGGCCCCACAGTGCCGTCGCTGAGAAACTCCGCGAGACCGCTGATGGACGAAAGCGGATTGCGAAGGTCATGGGCCGCCATGCCCAAGAACTTGTTTTTGGCGATGTCGGCCTTGCTGAGTTGATCAACCAGAGATTGCTGGCGATCCATGAGCAGGCGGATTTGCAGATGGGTGCGGACGCGCGCGACCACTTCTTTTTGGCCGAAGGGCTTCATCACGTAGTCCACGCCGCCGGCGCTAAAGCCCTCCACCACATCGTCCGATTCTTGCTTGGAGGTGATGAAGATCACCGGGGCGGCTTGCGCCCCGTATTTCCGACGAAGTTCACGGCACGCCTCAAATCCATTCATTCCCGGTAAAATGACATCGAAGAGGACCAAGTCGGGGTGAAAGTCGGCGTACTTCTCCAGTGCAGACTCGGCCGAGTCTGTTTCAAGAAGCTCATAGCCTTCGTGTTGAAGGATCCTCCTGAGGATCAAGCGATTCAGCCGATCATCGTCCACCACGAGTATCTTGCATCCTTTGAGTTCGATTGAATTCAACGGTTCTTCAGGGGGGAGAGGCATTCGGCTAAATGAATGGCGCCGGTCTCGGCGTCGGCAAGCCCCGACGGGCCGGTTTCGTTCTTTCGAGGATCTTGCGCTCTGGGATATAACATATCATGGCATGCGCATACGTTGATATTTAAACTTGCGAGGAGGTGTCCGGGGTGCTTCTTTCGCGCCTTAATTCTTATGGCCAACTCATTCGTGTTTTCCTCCGAGTCCGTGGGCGAGGGGCATCCTGACAAGGTTGCCGACCTCATTTCCGACAGCATCCTCGACGCCTGTCTGGCGGTCGACAAAACATCCCGCGTCGCTTGTGAGACCTTTGTGAAATCCAACGTGGTGGTCGTTGGCGGTGAGATCACCATTCCCAAGCTGCAGAATAAAAAGACCGGCAAGACCAAGCCCATCGACGAGGCGTTCAACGTCGAAAAGGTCATTCGCGACGCCATTCGCGACATCGGCTACGTGAACGACGACGACGTGTTCCACGCCGACACTGTATTCATTAACAACTACCTGACCGCCCAGTCGAAGGACATCGCGCAGGGCGTCGATGCCAGAAAGGCCGACGGCAAGGAAACCGCGGAGCAAGGCGCCGGCGACCAGGGGTTGATGTTCGGCTTTGCCAGCGACGAGACCGAGGAACTCATGCCCGCCCCGATCATCTATGCCCACCGGCTTGGGCGAAAGCTCACCGAGATTCGCAAGAGCGGCAAGGTCAAGTGGCTCCGGCCCGACGCCAAATCACAGGTCTCGGTCCGCTATGTGGACGGGATCGCCACTGAGATCGTCAACGTGGTAATTTCGACCCAACACACCGCCGATGTGTCCCACGCCGAGATCAAGGACTACCTGATCAAGAACGTCATCAAAAAGGTGCTTCCGGCCCATCTGCTCAACTCGAAGACCGAGTATCTGATCAATCCGACCGGCAACTTTGTCATCGGCGGCCCGCAGGGCGACTCCGGTCTCACCGGTCGTAAGATCATTGTGGATACCTACGGCGGTTGGGGCCGCCACGGCGGCGGCGCGTTTTCGGGCAAGGATCCGTCCAAAGTCGATCGCTCGGCCGCCTATATGTGCCGTTGGGTCGCCAAGAACATCGTGGCCGCCAAACTCGCCAAGCAGGCGGAGCTTCAGCTTGCCTACGCCATCGGCCATCCCAAGCCCGTCAGCGTTTACGTTAACACCTTCGGCACCGGCATTATCGCCGATGAACGAATCACCGCCGCCGTCGAGAAGGTCTTCAGCTTCAAACCGGCCGACATCGTCAAGCAGCTGAATCTCCTGCAGCCGATTTATCGTCGGACGACCAATTATGGCCACTTCGGCAAGACCGGCCTGCCGTGGGAAAAGACCGACAAGGTCGCCGCACTCAAAGCCGCGCTGAAGTAATCCGCCCGCGTATCCATACGACCACGACACTCAATTCCATTATCATGTCATCCGTTTCCCTTCTAAAAACCGTTCCCAAAGGCCAGGACTACATCGTACGCGACATCGGTCTCGCCGAATGGGGCCGCAAGGAACTTAACGTCGCCGAGCACGAGATGCCCGGCCTCGTCTCCCTCCGAAAAAAATACGGGGCAAAGAAGCCCCTGAAGGGTGTTCGCGTCACCGGCTCGTTGCACATGACGATTCAGACCGCCGTTCTCATCGAGACCCTCGTCTCGCTGGGCGCCAACGTCCGCTGGGCCTCGTGCAACATCTTCTCGACTCAGGATCATGCCGCCGCGGCCATCGCCAAGTCCGGCGTCCCGGTCTTTGCATGGAAGGGCGAGACGCTCGAAGAATACTGGGATCTCACCTGGAAGGCGTTGAGCTTCCCGGATGACAAGGGACCGCAACTTGTCGTCGACGACGGCGGCGATGTCACGTTGCTCCTTCACAAAGGCTACGAAATGGAGCACGGCAGCCAGTGGGTGAAGACCGCATCTTCCTCGCATGAGGAGCAGGTCATCAAGAACCTCCTTAAGAAAATCGGCCGGACCCAGAAGGGGATTTTCACCGCGATGGTGAAGGAGTGGCGTGGCGTCTCCGAGGAAACCACCACCGGCGTGCATCGCCTTTATCAGCTTCATGAGCAGGGCAAGCTGCTGGTGCCCGCGATCAACGTGAACGACTCCGTTACCAAGTCGAAGTTCGACAACCTCTACGGTTGCCGCGAATCCCTCGCCGACGGTCTCAAGCGGGCCACCGACGTGATGATCGCCGGCAAGGTCGCCTGCGTGTGCGGCTATGGCGACGTGGGCAAGGGTTCCGCGTTTTCGCTCAAGGGCTTCGGTGCCCGCGTAATCGTCACCGAAGTCGACCCGATCAATGCGCTCCAGGCCGCGATGGAAGGCTTCGAGGTCAATACCGTCGAAAGCACCCTCGGCGTCGCCGACATCTACGTCACCACCACCGGTAACAAAGACGTCATCACGCTTGAGCACATGCAGAAGATGAAGGATCAGGCGATCGTCTGTAACATCGGTCACTTCGATAACGAGATTCAAGTCGACCGTCTCTACGCCGCCAAGGGCGTGAAGCGGGTCACCATCAAGCCGCAATACGATCAGTTCACCTTCGCCAAAGGCAACACGATCTACCTGCTCGCCGAAGGCCGTCTCGTGAACCTCGGTTGCGCCACCGGCCATCCGTCGTTCGTCATGTCGAACTCCTTCACCAACCAGACGCTCGCCCAGCTCGATCTCTGGAAGAACAAGGACACCTACAAGGTCGGCGTCTATCGCCTCCCGAAGCACCTCGACGAAGAAGTCGCCCGACTCCACCTCGAGAAGATCGGCGCC
>JANJTQ010000034.1 GCA_024711005.1 Opitutaceae bacterium
GCAGGCCCAGGCCGAGGCGCGTGCGAAGATCGAGGATCTCAACGTGACCGTGCGCGTTGCCGAGCACGAGAAACAGCAACTCCGCGCCGCGGCCGACTCGCTCAAGGTCCAGGTCGCGGCCGAGCGCGAGGAACGCATCAAGGTGCAGGAAGCCACCACGCAGCTTGCGCAAGGCGTTGGCCAACTCGCCGACAGTTCCACTGCGCTCACGAAGGAGATCCGCGAAAACCGGCCGATCAACGTCAACCTCCTCTTCAACGAATTCCTGGCCAATCGGGTGCAAACCTCGTTCACCGGCACGCGCCCCGGCCTTTTCGGCGTTCGCACGGAGGCCAAAGATACACGGACGATTTTTGTGACCGACGGACGCGACACGTTCGCGTTGCTGCACATCAGCGACACGCCGTTCTCGCTGACCGAGCCCGGGTGGAATTGGAACACGCTCAAGGCCGAGTTCAGCAAGGCGAGCTATCGCAGCTCCGCCGACCGTCTGATGTTCCTCGCTCTCGACCCGCGTGTCGCGGTGCTTCCGGTCACGCCTGCACAACTCGGCGCGCTCGCCGTGAAGGCATATCCGGTGGCGCTTGAACCTTTCAAGTTCACCGAGGCGGTCCTCATCTCCAACGGCGGCGCGGGCTACGGTGAAGTTCCCTTCAAACTCGATCCGATCAACCCGAGCTACGTGCGCATGGACAACCGGCTTGTGACGCGGATCTTTGGCGATTTCTCGCCTTCGCGCGGAGACCTCGTGCTGAGCAAGACGGGCGAGTTGCTCGGCATCATGGTGAACAACGAATACTGTGCGCTCGTGAATAATTTCCTCCCGTCGCAAGTGATCAAGACGGGCGACGACCTGGGGACACGCCCGACGAGCAAGCAGTTCGACGACCTCTCGCAACGGCTGCGACGGCTGCCCCTGAAAATTCAACAATAGGCAAACAGGAGGCCTGGGTCTTCCCGATGTTTCGCGTAAGGCGCGTGGTCGTTGTTCCGAGCCTCTCAAAATGAAGGCGGCGCACTCCCCAGTGCGCCGCCCCGTATTCCCTTATTTGTAGCCGAAGCTACGGGTGCAACGAATATGCGGTATTGGTTCATTCACAATAACCTTCTGCGTCATCGGAATTAAGAAAGTGTAAAACGATTTCGTTGTTTTCCTCGGCTTGGAATCGCACTGGGGCTGTCGCGCGGCGCCGCAGTCGTCGTGCTTGTCTGCCACCTGAATGCGGAATGCTCGACTCTTGGGATGAGACTTATGTGAGCCGCCGACGAAAGAGATCGACCGTCATACCCATCGTGAGGTGGGCCAGTTCCGCATCGTAGCGAAGGCCTTCGTCGCGCAGGAACGCGTGGGCGCCGTTGAACTCGTGCCACGTGAAATTCGCCCGGGCGGCGGTGAGCGAGGCGTAGATTTTGGAGCGTCCTTCACCCGGTACATGCGGATCCTGCCGGCCCCAAATCATCATCAATTCGCCTTTGATTTCAGGGATGCGCGCGAGCGAATCGTCGGCCTTGCCCAGACCGAGGCTGCCTTGGTGAATATCGGTCGCGTAGAAACACGTCGTGGCGGCGACGTCGGGCAGCATGGCCGCTCGGAACGCGAGGTGTCCGCCGAGGCAGATGCCGATCGCGCCGACGCGACCGTTGCCGGCGTCGTGGTTTTTCAAATACGCGACAACGGCGCGCGCATCGTCGTCGTAGCCGGCGAGCGGTTTGGCGTATTTGAGTTCGTTGCCCTTGTCGGCGCCGGCCTGATCGTAGGCGAGCACGGTTCCGGCCGGCAGGAACTCGTGATAGACCTCCGGTACCGCGACGATGAACCCGTGGCCGGCGAGAAACGCCGCGGTGCGCCGGATGGGCGCGGTGATCTGGAAGATCTCCGAATAAAGAACGATGCCCGGGTGGCGTCCGTCGCCGGTCGGGCGGAAAACCTGCGTCCGAATGGGGCCGCTGGCGGTGGGCAGATCGACGAATTCAGGTTCGCGAATGGTCATGGTCGGCGAGCGCAACAGGCGCATCCGCACTTGGCAACCCGCGGCAGCGGATAGCCGCGTAGTTCGGAGCTCTAGCCCGAATCGGTCGCTTCTCGAAGAAGGCGAGGTTCACGGTCCGGGCTAAGGCTCCGGACTACATGTCGTTCCGCTCGCGCGCCCAAACCAGTTTGTCACTTATTAAGTGACAAACCGGGTTGGGCGAAAACGGCGCTCCGGATGAAGCCTCCCTGCCACTCCGCCGCGGCGAGGCGCCGCAAGCCGGAGGCTTCCAGCAGGGCGTTGACAGGCGGGAGCTCCCGCACCGCGAGGCCGGTTTGCCAGCGGAAAAACGCATACATCACGGCCAGCCAGAGTCGCGCGCGCAGTCGCATCCAGCCGCGCGGAGGCAGTGCGAAATCCGCCTCCAGCCATACCGCGCCGGCGGCAAGCGCGGGACGCAGCCGGTCGATCAGGATCTTGACCCGGTTGGTTGAAAAGCAGTCGAAGAAAAACAGCGTCACGACCGCATCGTAGGTGTTTTCCGGATACTCGGCGGCCAGTGCATCTTCGTGCCTCCAGGTCACGCGGGGGTGGTCCGCTTCGGAAAGACGCCTGGCGGCGCGGGCGATCATGCCGGCGCTGATGTCCAGAGATTCGATGCGGGCAGTCGGGGCGAGTTTGCAGACGAGCGCGAGTGCCCGCCCGTCGCCGTCGCCGAGCAGCAAGATGCGCTTGCGGTCGCGCAGGTGATCGAAGTAGCGGAAGCGGGCCCGTTCCAGCGCCCGTCCGAAGGCGAGCAGTTCGAGCATCCGATAGCACCGGGCGAGGCGGTCGTAGCCCGAGGCCTTCATCGGACAAACAAAACGAAGGCCGGCGTCATCAGCGTGACGTCGATCAAGGCGCGCGCGGCTTGGCGACCGATGCGCGGGTGGATGATATCGAGCACTCCAAGCAACAGTCCGCTCGCCGCGGCGCAGGCCGCGGTGGGGCGGGTCGCGTCGGAACTCGCGACGACGGCGCCCAGTCCGGCGACGAACAACAGCCAGGGCAGACCGTGGATCAGGATGAGTCCGCGCGTCCATTGCAGCGCGAGCGAGGTTTGGCCATGGAGCGAATCCACTTCTTGTTCCCATGAGGCGATGAGCGCGCAGTTCGCGAAGCAGAGCAGACCGAAAAAAAGGGTGGGCGCGATCAACAGCGGGATTTTGTCCAACGCCTGCACGGCGGGCGCGAGCACGCAACCGAGGGCGAAGATCACCGCGATGCAGATTTCCTTGGGCAGTCGCAGCGGATGGTGGCGATGAACGAGCTGATGGGAGAGCAGATAGAGCAGGGTGGGGATGAGCAGGACGAAACCGGCCTTGAATTCCTGTTCGTCGAGACGGGCGATGGCGATGACGGTCGTCGTGATGATAACGACGAGTCCCAGGGCAAACACCGGCCATCGCCAGCGAATGTAGAAGTAGTGACGTTGCGTCCGCACGACCTCCGGGACGAGACGCCAGCCCTCGATCCAGCGGTCGGCCGCATAGACGATCCAGACGACGAGGCCGAGCAGCACCGGATCGTGCCAGTCGAGCTTCACGTCGGCGACACGGGCGAACAGCATCTGCCAGAGCACGGCGACGAGCGGCGCATCGAGCGACAGGATGGTGAGCCATTGCCACCAATGAGGGCGGCCAGGCGTGAAGGACTGCGACATTGATGGAAAGTTATCGGAGCGGACGGCGAAGGTCTCGGATAAAAAAATGTGGAGTGCGGCGAGCTCTCGCCGTTTTGGACGACGTGGCCCGACACGTCGCCTCGATGCCGGCGTGTGAACGATTACGGGGCGGGCCGACAGGTCGGCCTGTCGAAAGCGGGGAGAGCTCTCCGCACTCCATGTCGGCAGCGTTGCGCTGAAGCGGTGGTCCGTGTTGATAACGCGTATGTCAAAGCCCGCCGCGCCCAACATCCTGTGGATCGTTACCACCCAGTGGCGGGCGCAGGCGTGCGGTTATGCGGGCGACCCGAATGCCCGCACGCCGAACCTGGACGCGCTTGCCGCGCGCGGCGTGAACTACACGCAGGCCGTGACGCCGCATCCGTTCGGCCCGTTTGCACGCGCGGCACTGCTGACCGGTGTGCCGTCGCCGGAGAACGGCGTACGCGATTACTACGATCCGCTGCCGACAACCGCGCGGACCATCGCCCATGACATGGGCGAACGCGGGTATGCGACGGCATTTTTTGGGAAGTGGCATCTGGGCAAACGCGACCCGGCCGCGCCGTTGATGGGCGATGTCCATGCACGAACCCTCGTGCCGCCGGAGGCGCGTGGCGGGTTCGAGTTTTGGGAAGGATTTGAGGGCGGATTTTTGCTCAACGATCCCTGGCTGCACGGCACGCGATTGCCGGAGCCGGTTCAGTTTCAAGGTTACCAAAGCGACATTCTATGCGAACGCGCGGCGGAGTGGTTCGAGGGTAGGGCACGACCGCCGGGCGCGCCGTGGTTTGGAGTCGTGAGCCTGGAGGCACCGCATCCTCCTTATGACGCGCCTGCCGCAGGCATCGAAAAACGTGATGTTGTCCTTTCGCCCAATGTGCCTCGAGGAGGCGACGTGGCTGAAAAAGCCGCGCATGAACTCGCCGGTTACTACGCGCACATTGAAGCCACCGACCGGGCGATCGGCCGACTGCTCGCAACGTTGGCCGATAACATCATTGTCGTATTCACCTCCGTCCACGGCGACATGCACGGGGCGCATGGCTTGTTTCGCAAAGGCTGGCCTCACGAGGAAAGCATTCGCGTACCGCTGCTCGTGAGTGGTGCGCCTGTGAGTGGTGCGCCGGGTTCGACTTCGATTGCACACCGATCCGATGAACCAGTTTCGCTCATCGACCTGCCGACGATGACCCGCGCGTGGTCCGAAGGCCGTGCATGGACGTGCGAACGTGAGCGCGCCGAGATTTCGATGCCGAGCGTCGTCGCGCTGTCGCATCAATGCGACCGTGTGTGGCGCGGCTGGCGTTCACCGGTGAGGAAGGAAATTTTTAACGCCGACGGTTCGCCGTGGCTGGCGTTCGACTTGGCGCGCGATCCGGGCGAATTGCGGAACCTGGTTTGAAAGTAGCGCAGGCTTCCAGCCTGCCATGGACACGGCTCAGGGGATCGGAAGCAGGCTGGAAGCCCGCGCTACTTTCCCCGGAAGTTTTTTTCTAAGAAAACGAAGGCGGTCGTGTCTTAGAGGGTGAAGTCATGCTTGTTCCGCCTTTCAACCGCCATGGAGTCCGCCGTTTTCACCTCATCCGCAGCTCCGCCCTTGCGTGAGGAAACCAAGGCGACCTATGTCTTTGAACTCGCGATGAATAGCCCTGCATCGACCCTCGCCGGATTGTTTGAGACGGAAGAGGGGCCGCTGCTACACTTCGCGCTTGGTTTGATCGGACGGCGGACCGTCGCGGAGGAGTTGGTGCAGGAGGCATTCATGCGGCTGCATCCGCTGTGGGCCGAGGTGGAAAACCCGCGCGCGTGGCTCTATCGCTGTGTGCGCAATCTCGCGCTCAACCACCTCCGCGATCATCGCCGAGAAACCGGATTGGAGGATGGCGTCGAGTCGCTGCCCGCCTCGGCCGAGCTGCCCGTCGAAGACATGGGCCGGCGCGAAGCGGTGGGATTGGTGAGACTGTTTTTGGCCGAGCTGCCGACCGAGGATCGCGATTTGATTCACCTGAAGTATCACGAGGATTTGAAATACCATGAGATCGGCCAACGCACGGGGCTGAACGCCGGCACGGTCGGTTACAAACTGCATCACCTGTTGAAGAGCCTGGCCGACACGCTGAGGAACGCGGGCATCGAAGGGAGCCGGGGCTGACCGGAGGCAACGCCATGAACAACGACCATTTTAATAAGGATAACCCCCCGCCGATCCCTCCCGAACTGGAGGCTCGCGTTGTGGCCTGGGCGCTCGGCGAAGCCTCGGCCTTCGAGGCGGCGGAGTTGGAACGCCTGTGCGCGGAGCAGCCCGAGTTGGCGGTTTTCAAACGTCGCATCGAAGCGGTGCACGGTTTGGCGGGCGAAGCGGCGAAGCCACCACGTGAAGTGTTGCGTCTGTCGGCTGAGCGCCGCGCAAAACTGCTGGCTGTAATCGGTGGCGGTCAAAGTGTGGCCGGCGTCCCCGCCGGACAAGGACCGGCGTCGCCCGCCAAGCGATCCGGCGGAAGCGTGAGGGCATCGAAGCGATTCGCCTGGCGCGAGTGGGCGTTGCCGATGGCGGCGTGCCTGGCGTTGGTGTTTTCGTTGGCAACAGTGATCGTTCCGAAGAGGGCCGGTGAGCAGATCATGGGTAAGAAAAAGGCCTTTGAGGCTGCACCGACACTCATGGCGTCGGATACGAATGAGGCGCTGGTAGACCATTCCGGCGCGTTCCGGGGAGAGCAGCTGAAGCAGATCGAACACCGTTTACAGGTTTCTCGTAAAGGGGGAGGAACCGCGAGCGGCTTAGGTTCTGGTCTGGACGTCAGAGATGCGTTCGCGGCGCAGGCGGACCGGTTTAGTCCGCCAGCCCCGACGACCTCGTCCGTTAGTAGTGGCATCTCAATCACCGCCGGAAAACCAACGGAAAGTTTTACGGGGCAGTTCGAGTTGGAGAAAAAAATCACCGCGCTCGAAAAACAGAGAGAGGCGCGTTCCCAGGCAGAGTTCGATGCTGATCAATCAAGGCCGGGATCGAGAAGCTTCGCCGACAAAATGGACGACCGTCGTCGTCTCGATTCGGTCACTTCGGACGTTCATCGTCGCCGCCAGCTAAACCCCGCTCCTTCCGCTGATCCGTTTGCTCCGCCTGCGGCTGGATTGGATAGCGATACGAGCTTCTCTCTGGATGAAACCGAGCTGGCAAAGTTGGAAGTCAAGGGCCGCAGCCAATACCTGGCAGGCGATACTTCCGGGGCCGAAGAGACATTCAGGATGCTCGAAGCCGTCTCTCCGGAAAACGCTCATGCGAAAAGCTTCCTCGGACGGATCGCAAAAGAGAAAGCTGCCATAGCTGAACTGAATCGTATCAAGACGCGCTCCCAGCTGATGGAGGAAGTTGGAAATTCGTGGCAGCGGCCGACGGGCTATGTAACAAAATCCAAGACGCAGAAAACCAGCGAAGAGCTTAATCGGCGCCTGGACCGAATCGTCATTCCCTCGGTCAACTTCAGCGGGGTGCCTCTGAACCAGGTTGTCACGACGCTGATGGCTATATCGGAAGAGCATGATGCCAGTGAGACTGGAACACGCGGTGCAAATATCGTGCTGGTGGATCCGTTGGATAAAAATCCGAACGTATCGATCACGCTGCGTAATCTTTCACTCCGCAGGATTCTAGACCTCATCACCGATTCGACTGGATATCGCTACGAGATCCGGGACGGCACCGTGGTGGTGTTGCCCGGACTCCCCCCACTTCTTGATAACGCCATTTTCCCTCTTCCTCGCACCCTCGTTCGACGCATGATTGGTGCCATTGGAGAAGAACTGACGCCCGAAAATGCTTCCTCGGAGATACAGAGATTTCTCCAGCAATGCGGGGTCGATTTCAACCTGTCCGGCACAACTCTGGTGTACGATGGAGCTGCGCTGATTGTGAATCAGACGCCCAAGAACCTGGAGCGTATCCGCAAAATCATTGATCGCTATGAGGAAGGCGTATCAAAGGCGGCGCAGCGCGACGAACTCACCACGGCGGCCGCGCCGGTATCCACGTTCTCACTTCATGTGAGCGACGTGTCTTTCAAGCTTACCAAGGAGTCCATTAGGTACGGGGTGACTTATCCGGACAAAATCCGTCCCGAGGAGTTCTACAATGCGTTCGACTATGGCGATCCGGCGCCGGTGGCGGGCGAGGCGGTTTCGTGCCGGATCGAGCAATCGACGCATCCGTTCATGCAGCAGCGTAACCTCGTTCGCATCGCCATGAAGGTGCCTGCCGCGGGGCGCGGGGCGAGTCAGCCTCTGCGTCTCACCGTTCTACTCGATACGTCCGGCTCGATGGAGCGAGAGGATCGTGCGGCTACCGTGCAGGCCGCGCTCGTTTCCCTAGCTTCGCTACTTGGGCCGAATGACCGCGTGTCGCTGGTCGGGTTTGCCCGCACGCCGCGTTTGCTTACCGAGGGTGTGCCGGGCGACCAGGCGATCCGCGTCGTCGACCTCGCGGCGCGGACTCCCGCCGAGGGCGGCACCAACATGGAGGAGGCCCTGCAACTCGCCGGGGAACTTGCGCTGCGTCAGCGACTGGACGGCGCGCAGAATCGTATCGTTCTCCTCACCGACGGCGCGGCCAACCTGGGCAATGCCGATCCGCAGGCATTGTCGAAGCAGGTCGAAGCCCTTCGCCAAAACGGCATCGCGTTCGATGCGTGCGGCGTGGTCGCCGACGGGCTCGATGACTCGGTCTTGGAGGCGCTCACGCGCAAGGGCGATGGACGTTACACGCTCATCAATTCACCCGAAGACGCCGACGCGACCTTTGCGCGTCAGCTCGCGGGAGCGTTTCGTCCGGCCGCCAAGGACGTGAAGGTCCAGGTGCATTTTAATCCGGCCCGCGTGGGACGGTACCGCCTGATCGGCTTCGAACAGCACCGGCTCAAGACGGAGGATTTCCGCAACGATGCGATTGATGCCGCCGAGCTCGCGTCCGAAGAGGCCGCCGTGGCGCTTTACCAAGTCGAGGTGTTGCCCGAGGGTGAAGGCGAACTGGGCGAGGTGTTCGTGCGGTTTCTTGACACGGCGACCGACCAGCGGGTCGAGCGGTCGTGGACGCTCGCCTACGAGGCGCAACCATCCGCGTTTTCCCGTGCCACGCCGTCGATTCAGCTGGCGGGAAGCTCCGCATTCCTCGCCGAGAAACTCCGTGGTGGTGCGCTCGCCGGACAGATCCGACTCGATGAGTTTGCGCCGATCGTGGAAGGGCTGGCGGGATATTATCCGCAGGCGACTCGCGTGCAGGAATTCATCACGATGTTCCGGCAGGCCCGACGGCTGAAGGGCGAATGAGCCATGATGATGATCCACGCCGAAGCTCCTAAGGTAGGGCCGGAACGGCGGGCCCAGCGGTCTCGCCCTACCTCGATCCATGACAAATCTCTGACAATCCTCTGACAACTTCGGCGCAATTGGCCGCCGTGTGCCGCGTATAATCACGGGGCGCATCTCCCGAATACACTTACCCCTGACACCTCATTTTTTATGAACGCTTCTTTCTTTAATGTAGGAGCCTGCTTGCAGGCGATTCGTGTGGTGGCACAGGCGTTCCGCCCGTGTTTCCGAGCCCATGGGCGGGACGCCCATGCCACTCCAGGCAAGCAGACCTTTGCATTCGGAGTACTGGCGTTGCTCGCCACGACGTTGTCGGCGGCACCGGTCTCCGCGGATCGTGCCCAGGTTTCGACCTCGCTCACGCCGGGCGGCGGCGGTCGGATCCTGGTCGAGGCCACCGGTGTGCAGCCGATCGCACCGCTGTTTTTTGCGGCGAGCGCCGAGCAGAACGTGCGCATCGGCGCGGGCGAGATCACCGGCGAGATGAAGCTCAACGTACGCGTGGTTCAAGGAAGCGCCGAGGTGCTCACACTGGGGTTATCGGGCGATGGCGAGGTGGTTGCGGTCAGCGGCGTGGGTTTGCGCGACTGGTCGGTGCGGCAAGGCGTGGGCGACGCGGCGGCGAAACGGTTTCTCGATCTCCGGTCCACACTCGTCGATGGAAACGCTCCGCGCACCCTCGACTTGGTGGTGCGCACGCGTCTGAGCAATCCGGCGGTGCCGGGCAAGACGGCCGTGTTGTTGTTGACCGCCGGCGATGCCGTGGGATTTGAGTCGCGGGTGCGCTTGCAGCCCGACGCAACGGTTGATGTGCGAGTGGCGCAGGCCTCCGGGGTGATCGCGGTCGGCGGCTCGAAAGGTCCGGACGAGGCGTTGGGCTTTGTGGCGCGCGGCGAGGCGGGGATCGAACTGGCGCTCGCGCGGCGCGGGGCGGCTTTGGCTGAGGCGGAGCTGACGGCGGTGCAACTCACGGGCGCGGTCAACGAAGCGGCGGGCAGCGTGGATTTCCGTTTCCGGGCGCAAGGGCGCGTGGAGTTGGCGGGCGCTCGGTTGCGGTTGCTTTCGGGTCGGGCGGCGTTGACCGGACAGGCGTCAGGCGACGGCTGGCATGTGGAGCTCGCGAAGGCGGACAACGACGCGGTTTACTACGAATTGGTGTTCGACCGAAAAGGCATCGTGCCGGTCGATCTGGCATTTGCGGCGGCCATGAGCGAAGCGGGCGATTGGCGGAAGTTGCATTTTCACATGCCGGCGGGCGCGGTGGTGCCGGTGGTGCTGACGGGGCTCGCGGCGGACGGCGTGGAATTTGATCCGACGCAGAATGTCGTGCCGCTGACGACGACCGCCGGATGGCAGGGCTTCCTGCCGGCGAACGGCGGTGCGTCGCTGGCGTGGAAGCGCACGCGCGAGGCGGGCGTGGCGACGTTGTCGTTTACCAGCGCGGAGCAGACGGAGGTGCGTGTCGGTGCGGGTCTGCTGCGTCAGTCATCGCAGATCGCGTTTCGCATCTTGCAGGGAAAATTGGACGGGGTGCGTCTGCGGCTCGACGGACCGGGCGAGATTGTCGGCGTCGAGGGCGCGAACGTGCTTGGTTGGAAAGTTCTGCCGGAAGGCGAAGGACGCGTGTTGGAGGTGAAGTTGAGCCGCCCGTTTGAAGGTGAAGGCCAGCTCATTGTGCGGAGCCAATCGACGCTCGGCGGGTTTCCCGTTCGGGCCGAGGCGGTGCGGCTGACACCCGAGGGCGGGGTGAGGCATGCGGGTTTTGTGCGCGTGGCCAACACGGGGGCCGTGCGGCTGGAGGTCGCGGATGTCGAGGGCATGATGCAGCTCGCGCCGGAGCAGTTCCCGGGCGGCGCGGTCGAGGCGGGTGCGCGGCAGATGTTTGTTTATCGGTTCCCGTCGGCGGAGCATGGCTATCGCGTGCTCGCCAGCCAGATTCTGCCCGAGGTGGGTGTGTCGGCGGTCGTCACGTATGAACTCGCGGAGACCGACCGCATCATCAACGCCGATCTCGAACTCGATGTGCGCGAAGCGCCGTTGCGCGACTGGTCGCTGGAGATTCCGGAGGATTACGCGGTTGTCGCGGTGCAAGGCGCGGGCGTGGTCGACTACGTGGTCGAAAGCGCAGCCCGCGACGGTCGGCGCACGCTCAAGGTTCTTTTTGAAAAAGCGGTCGAGGGACGTCAGCTCGTGAAACTGCGTCTGGAGAAAAACCAGGCGGCGGGCGCGGGTGAGTGGACGCTGCCTCCGCTGGCTTTCCCGGGCGCGAAGTCTGTGCGCGGACACGTGGGCGCGGTGTCGGCGCCGGGCTATCGCATCACGCCGGGAGCGACCCGTGAATTGGTCGAGGTGCCGCTGAGCTATTTCCCGCGACAGACGCCCGGCATGCAACAGGCGTGGCGGTTGCGCGAGGCGAGCTGGGCGGCGGCCGTTAAAATAGAGGCTCTTGGCCAGAGCGTGCAGGCGGATGTGTTTCACCTGTATTCGCTGAAAGAGGGCGTCGTTTACGGAAGCGTGCTCATTAATTATTTCGTGATCGGCGCGCCGGCCGGGGAGCTGCGTATCGAAGTGCCTGATACGATCGGGAACATCGATGTGACCGGTCAGGGCGTGCGACGCGAGTGGCGGCGCGAAGGCACGCAGGTGATCGTGGCGCTGCACCAACCGGTGCTCGGCGCGGCGACCTTGCTGGTGACCTTTGAACAACCGATGAGTGCGCGCGGCGGCGTGATTAATCCCGGCGAGGTGCGTCCGCTGGGCGTGCAGTCGGAGCGCGGATATTTGCAGGTGGTCAGCCCGCTTCAGGTGAAGAACGAAATCAAGAAGGCGGACGGCGCCCTCTTGAAACTGGAGCCGCTGGAGTTGCCGGCGGAGCTGCGCTTGCTGACGACTTCGCCATCGCTGGCGGTTTATCAATACACGGCGCGGCCGTTCGCGCTGGAGTTGGGTGTCGATTGGTATCAGCCGGGCGAGACGGTCGATCAGGTCGTGGATTTTGCGAAGCTGTCCAGTCGGGTGGCTCGCGATGGACAGGTCGTTACCGAGGCGCGGTTTTTTGTGAAGACACGCGGACGCAAGGCGCTGCGACTGGAGCTGCCGGAAGGCGTGAAACTTTGGGAGTCGCGGGTGGATGGGGAGGTCGTCAACGCCCGCGCCGACGGCGGACATACGCTGGTGCCATTGCCGGCGCGGTTGAATCCCAACGAGCCGGCCGATGTGGTGCTGCGGCTCGGTCAGGGGGCGGGGAAGTCGGCCGGACGTGTGACCGTGACGGCGCCCAAGATGTCCGCACCGATGGTGATTGGTGAATGGACGCTGCACGCGGATTCAGACCGTCTGCTGGTGACGAAGCGCGGAGAAGTCGTGCGGAGCAATCTCACGGAGCGTGGCTTTGAATGGTTGTCGCAGCGCGGCCGCGTGCCGGTGATCGGGCTGCTGTTATTGGTGGCGGCGGCGGTGCTGGCGTTGCGGGCGAAATCGGGACGGTGGCTGCCGTTCGGTTTGCTGGCGGGTGCGCTCGCGGTGGTGTTCGCGCTGGCGATGGCGATACAGGCCGCGAGCAGCCGGCGGATTAACACGAGCCATGTCGATTATGCGGCGACGGTGGTGCCCGCCGATACGGCGGTGACGATCGAAGTGGCCAACACGGTTGCCTGGCGCGCGATGATTTCGGGCTGGGGTGTGGCCGCGGTGATTGTCGGCGCGATCCTGCTGATCGCGTCGTTGCTGCGAGGCCGCTTTGCAGGTCGCGAGTTTGCCCGCGCAGGGAGCATTGCGGAGCGCCTGCAAGCAGGCGGCCTACCTGCGATGCTCGGAGCGGCGCTGATTGTCGGGGGTGTGCTGGCGCAGCGGTTTGGCGCGGTCGGATTTTTTCTGTTGATCGCCGCGGTGGTGTTTTTGTTTGGGATCCTGCCAGGGTTGGGACGCTCCTGGAGAGCCTGGCGGGAATGGCGTCAGCGTCGGAACGACACCGGTCCGGAAGATGAAGGAACGGCGACGGCGGGTCCGTTGCTTGTGGTTGTGCTGCTCGCGGGTGTCGCGCTGGGCTTGGGTGCGCCCGATGTGCACGCCGCCAAGGCGGCACCGGTATCCGATCCGTGGATGCAGGAAGGCGCGAAGGCGGCCCAGTCTCTGGTGCAGCGCTGGGAACTGCGCGAAGGACGCCTGTTTGCCGAGGCGGAGTTCACGGTGCGTGGAAAGCCGGGCGACAGTTTCCTGTTGTTAAAGGCGCCGGCGGTGCTGACGCATTTTTCCGGCGACGGTCTGCGCGTCGGCAAAATCGTGCGCGACGGGGCGACGGCCTATGTCGTGTCGCCCGAACGCGAAGGCACGTTGGTTGCGCGGGTGAAGTTTGAACTTCCGGTGCCGGATATCACGCGAAGCCTGACGCTGCCGACCGGTCCGGCGGCCATGCAGCGTGTCACGATTCAGCTTGATCAAGGCGGCTGGGACTTTGGCTCGCCGATGGCCATTCAAGTGTTGCCGACGACAGGGCTCGGCGAAGGGCAAAGCGGGGCGACGTTGGTGCTCGGGCCGACGGGTGCGGCGACGATTCAGTTCACGCCGCAGAAACGAAACCTCTCGGCGGAGGCGACCCAGTTTTACGTGGAGACGGCCAGTCTGTTCGCGCCCGGACCTGGCGTGGTCAATGGTTACACGCGCGTCACGGTGCGACCGGTGCAAGGGCGCGTGACGGCGCTCGAACTCGACGTGCCGGAAGGTTTCACGGTGGGCGAGGTGGGCAAGGGGCCGGTGGGGGCGTGGCGGTTTAATCCCGAGACGCGCCGGCTTCAGGTGGCGGTCGAACCGGCGCAGGCGGAGGCGTTTAATTTTGTGGTCGAGTTTCAGCGCGGCACGGCGGCGCTGCCCTACGATCTCACGCTGCAACCGGTGCGGGTACAAGGAGCGTCGGGCGAAGTCGGCATGGTGGCGCTGGCGTTCGGTGGTGACGCGCAGCCGGAAGGTGTGAAACCCGAGGGGTTGTCGCCGGTGAACGTGGAGGATTTTGATGCCACGCTGGTGCCGCGCGGGCGCGACGGACAGCCGTTGGCGGTGTTGCAGCAGGTGTATCGACATGGTGGTGACGGGGGAGTGCTGACGTTGCGCGTCGCTCCGGTGGCTCCGGAGGTGAGGCTGGCGACGAAACAGGTGCTTTCGTTTGGCGCGGACCGGCTGGTGCTGGCGGTCGATTTGAACGTGGCGATTACGCGGGTGGGGTTGTTCAAACTGAGCTTTGCGCTCCCCGCGGGGTTGGAAGTGGAGTCGTTGAGCGGACCGGCGCTGAGTCATTGGACCGAGGCGCGGGAAGGGGCGCGGCGCGTGGTGACGATGCACCTCAACGGACGAACGATCGGCGATCAGCGCTTTGCGTTGACGCTCGCCGGGCCGGCTCCGGCGGCGCAGGCGGGTTGGGCGGTGCCGCGCGTGTTGCTGCGCGAGGCGACGCGACAGACGGGCGAGTTACAACTCGTGCCGGAGAAAGGTCTGCGGTTGCAGGCGATGGAGCGCACGCATGTGTCGCAGCTCGATCCGCGCACGGTGGGCAATACGCGGCCGGGCGCGCTGGCGTTCCGGTTGTTGCAGGAAGATTGGGCGCTGTCCGTCGGCATCGAGGCGCTTGATCCGTGGGTGACGGTGCAGGCGCTGCAGGAAGTGACGGCGCGCGAAGGGCAGACGCTTACGCGGATCGCATTGCGCTACAAAGTGGAGAATGCGGCGGTCAAAACCCTGCGCGTCCGGCTGCCCGGGCTGAGTGCGGAGCAGGCGCGAACGGTGCGTGCGACGGGTCCGGCGGTGAGCGATTTCGCGGCGGTTCCGGGCGAGCCGGAGCGTTGGGAGATCCGGTTTCAGCGCGGCATCGTCGGGGAAACCGAAGTGCAGATCGAGTTCCAGGCGCAGGCCGGGCGCGAGCAGGGACGGGAAACCATTGCCACACCAGTATTCGAAAATGTGCGACAAGCGGTGCAGTTTGTCGCGGTGCGGGCGGGCGGACGTCTGGAGTTGGAAGCGGCGGAGATTCCCCGCGGCTGGCAGCGGCTCGACTGGGCTGCCGTGCCGGCGGCGTTGCAGGATCGCGGCGACCGCAGTGTGCCGGCGCTGGTCTTCCGCGTGGCGGAGCCGGAGAAGCCGCTGACGGTTCTTGTGCGCCGGCATGAGGTGGCCGATGCGTTGAAGTTGCGCGTGACGGGAGGCGAGTTGACCACGGTGTTTTCACCGGACGGACCGTTCCTCACGGCGGCCGAGTTGCGTGTCGAGGTGGTCGAAAAGAGCACGTTGCGTGTGCGGTTGCCCGAAGGCTCGCGGTTGTTCAACACGATGGTGAATGGCGAGAGCGTTTCGGTGGTGCGCGAAGGCGCCGAGTATCTGTTCCATGTCGCGCCCAGCACGGCCTCCGGACGCGTTGCGAAAGTCCGGATCGTCTACGCGGTGACGCAGGCGCAGGACGGACGGATCGCGTTGCAGGGGCCGGGGCTGAACGTGCCGCTGGAGAACGTCTCGTGGCGCGTGGTGATTCCGCCTGGGTATGCACTAGACGAATACGCTGGCGGGCTTCGACTGCGGGAGGAGCGTATGGCGGGGAGCTTCGGGTTGGGTGATTACCAGTCGCTGGTCGTGTCGAAACGCGCGGCGGAGGCCAAGCAGGCGACCGACTTCATCACGGAGGCGAACATCCTGCTGCAGAAAGGCGAGCAGCAGCAGGCGGGCGAGGCTCTCAATCGTGCGGCAAAGGCGAATGCGTTCGATCAGGCGACGAACGAAGACGCCCGGGTGCAGTTGCGTGCGCTCAAGACCCAGCAGGCGGTGTTTGGCCTGAACACGCGCCGGCAGAAGCTCTATCTGGATAACAGCGCCGAGGTCGTGAAGAACGAACAACTCGAGCAGGCGGCGAACCTGAATCCGTTTCTGCAAGGGCGCATGAACTACGACCCGAAGCAGGTGGATCAATTGCTGATGGGCAACACGGCGGAAGAAAACAGTGCATTGCGCGGGATTGCGGCCCGGATCGTGGACCAGCAACTCGCGGCCGAGCCCGCGCCCGGTGCGATCGACGTGACACTGCCTGAAAAAGGCCAGGTGCTGACGTTCACGCGCAGCCTTCAAGTGGACGGCGGAGCACCGCTGGAGTTGCGGTTGGATGTCTCGTCGGCGCGGCGCTCAGGGGTGGGCTTCGGGTTGCTGGTGCTGGTGGTAGCGGGCGGGATCGTCGGGCTGCTGAGTCGGCGGAGAAAAACAGCGTGAGCACGCAGGATGCGTCCTCGGCGACGCCTCCATCGCCTGCTCTCGAGATCCTCTCGGTGGGACTCCTTACATTGTTGGCATCGCTTTGAGTCGCATGAAGCGGCGGGCGGATTCCGTGATCGATGTGTTGTCGCGGGCCTTGAGGGCCGTGGGCATGTCTTCGAGAATCGTGACGTGCTCCGGGCCGGACGACCAGAGAGCGAGGTCTGAACTGACTTCGATTTGGAGGTTCACGGCGGTGGCGTCGGGATTCCGGGTGGCGGTCAATGTGAGGAAACCGCCTTCCGGTTCCACGAGGGGCAGACCGACGAGATCCACCGCGTTCGGATCAAGATCGAGGACGAACTCCAGTAGGTTGGGGATGCCGTCGCCGTCGGCGTCGCCGAGGTGGTTGTCCGTGGCGGGATCGAGACCGTGGGCGATTTCCCAAGCGTCGGGCAGACCGTCGCCATCGGCGTCGACCACGACCGGTGGCGGTGCGAGGAGCGTGAACTCGTTGGCCTCGCGGGCGTATCCGCTAATGACGACCTGGTCGATGAGGCCGGCCAGTTCGAAACGGAAAGGGCTGCGTGTGGTGGTGCCGACGCCAAGCAGGTTATTGACTCCGCCCGGCAAGTCGGCGGCAAGCGTGGTGGTGCCAATGAGGTTGGCCGCGGCGGGCGAAGCGGCGAGGGCGGTCCAGTAAAAGCGCGTGTTGCCGGTGGAACCTTCCGAACCGGTGTAGACGATGGCGACGTGGAACCATTGATTGGCAACGAAGGCATGCGCGCCGGTGATGGGGATTGTTGCCGTGACCGAGCCGGAGCCGTTGTAAAAGGAGAGCTGTCCGCCCACCACGCGGAACAGAAAACCACGCGTGCCCGAGCCGTCGTGAGAGAGGATCGTTTGTTCGGCGGTGATGCCGCCAATGCGAATAAACGCCTCGTAGGTGAAGGCGCCGTCGATGCCTTGGAGCGCACTTTGCAGGACGGGGGAGGCGGTGGTGAGACCGCCACCGGTTGCGGAACCGCCGGAAGTGGCGTGATAGGCGCCATCGCCGGAGGCGAGCAGGTCGAAGGCGGAGCCAAACCCATCCTGGCCCGGTGCGCCGTAGCCTCCGGTTCCCGTGGCGTCGCGACCTGAGGCGCCGCCCGTGTCGGTGAGGTTGAGGGTGGTGTCGGCCTCGCCATGGTTGGTGATCGCTGCGCCGCCGGATTCCTCGAAGCGATACCAGGCGATGGTGCCGTCAACGGATGTCGGCGGTGGCGGCTCGCCCGGCGGTTCGCCGGGAGGCTGCGCCATCAAGGCGCGGATCACTTCTTCTACGTAGTCTTGGTTCGAATACACCCCGTAGCCGCCTTTCATCACGAGGTAGTGGTGGTTCTTCATGCCGGCGGGATCCCAGGTGAAGGTGCCGTTGGGGTTGATGTTCATCGAGCCGGTGGATTCGACGTCCCAGTAGTCGTGGGCTCCGCGTACGGCGTAGAGCACGGTCGCGGGATCGGCGACGTGCCGGTCGATCGGCGAACCTCCGCCGAAGTAGCGTTGATAGGCGATGCGGACGGGATTGGTGACGGGAGTGCCCATGAGTTCCTGGCCGGCGCGCAGGGGGCTGGGTTCGCTGGCGACCTCGCGAGGGAGGAAGGTCAGTTTTTTCGGGAAGTTCTGGATGGCGTAATAGGCGGCGGCTTGGTCGCGGGTAAAGTTCACGTTGTTCGTGGACGTGGTGAAGAAGTTGCCGCCCATGCAGGCCCACTCCTTCACCTTTAATGAGACGAGGTCGTGTCCGTTGAGGGGGCTGTGTGCGTCGGGGGCGGACTGGAGGAGCGCGGCAATGTTGGTTAGATAACCGACCGTGGTGATGACGACACTGTCGTCGGGTTGGGCGGCCAGGATCCGTCGGTAGGTGTCTACGGCGGCGGGCACCTGGTCGGCGAGGGGACTGTCGTGGGGGAAGTTGTCGTAGAGGTAATTGAGATAGGCGCTGGAATGGGCGGGGCCGGTGTGGGCGATGCCGAGGGGGATGGCGGGGCGACCGTAGTAGGTGTTGACCACGTCGATGGCACCGGGGGCCTTGGGCCACGAGGTGGAAGAAACGGTGGCGAGGATCTCCACTTCGCCGTTGTCGGCCAGGGCGTGCAAGACGGCCAGGGCTCCGGGGTCGTCGCAGTCGGTGGAGTAGTCGGTGTCGAAGATGACTTTGACCGGAGCGTCATGGATTTTTAGATACGCGACGACATCAACGCCGGCCCACGGGGCGGCGAGGGCTTTGTCTCCACCGGCGTGGGTGAAGATGTTCGCGGTGATGGTTTCTCCGGTGTCGGCGCGCATCCAGCGAAGGGCGTAGGGACCGGCGGGGAGGTTGATGAGGGTGAGGGAAGCGGTGCCGGTGGCGAGGGATGCGGAGCCGCCGTCGGTGGCGGCGTTCGGGTGATAGAGGACGAAGGCGGAGTCGTCGGGCTTGCGCATGGCCTTTACTCGCTTGGTGGCGATGGGACCGGTGACGCGGGTGTCGGCGGGGAGCCAGCCGGCGAGCTCAAGGTTGTTGTCGGTAAAAAAGGATTTGAGGTGGATGGCGTCGTCGAGGCCGGTGAAGGATGTCTGATTGTAGGGCACGATGGTGCGCCAATAGCCGCCGTAGTTGGCGGAGGCGCCGGCGAGGGTCCATGCCCAGAACAATCGGCGGAAGAAGTACGCGTTGTTGGTGATACTGCGCTCGTCCTCGTACCAATCCTCGCCGTTGAAGACATGCATCGCCGAGCCGGTATAGTTGTCCACCTGATTGGCGGAGAGCGCGGTGGTGGTTTCGAGGTGGATGTAGCTCACCCATGGGGCCGACGTGAAGTAGAACGGTTGATCGCGGTTAGGGCCGGAAGAGCGGAGATTCTTGGTTTTCCACGGATCATTGGCGGCGAGATAGGCGCCGATCTCGGCGACCATGGCATTGTTGTTGGGAAAGCCGGTGCCATGAAATGCGTCGTTGGTGACAAGCCAGAAGAGCTGAGGCCAGGCGGCGTAGCGGGCGACGACGTTGCGCAGGAAGCGGACGCGTTGCGCGGCGGTGAGGCCGGCCCATAAATTTTCGTCCTGGCCCCAGCCGTTGTTGGGCTCGGGAGTGAGGATGAGTTGAACGTAGAGGTGTGGATGGTTGTTCAACATCCACTCGAGGCGGGCGTCGTCGGTCTGGAGGGCGGCGAGATTGAGGCGGTTGCGTGTACCGTCGGCGAAGATGCGGTCCCAGCCGTCGGAGGCCTGCTGTTTCTCGAATTGGCGGAGGGCTCCGGCGAGATTGGCACGGAGGGAGGTGACTCCGAGGTTCCAGTTGTCGGTGATGAATTGCTGCCAGTGGGTGCTGTCCGGGTTGAAGAGATAGTAGGCGGTGTCGGAGACGTTGAGGAACCAGCGACCGTCGTCGGTGGCCCAGGCCTTGTTGTCGTCGGGATGTTTGACGAGCTTGCCGCGCAAAGTGGACACGACGGCGGAGAAGGTGCCTGACTGCGCGTCAAGACCGGCATCGGTGGCGGAGGCGGACGACCACGTCCAAGTTCCGGCCTCGTGAATGTAGGCACGCGCGCGCCAGGTGTCGTCGCCGTCGTGGAAGGCGTAAACGGTGATCGCGTTGGCCGCGCCGGAAGGCGGGGTAAAGGTGACGGTCGCGAGGGTGTCCTGCGGGTTGGCAACGGTGCCGTTGCCGGTGAGGGTGATCTCGTGGATGCCAAACACTTTGGCGGTTTCGACGCCTCGCGTGAAGTGGGCGGCGGTGGCGACCGGTGGAACGAGGATCACAACGGCCAGTAAGAGCGTGGCTGCAAGCGGAGACGCGGAGAGTCGGAGGAGCATGAGCAAAACGGCGGAGCGGGGAGCGTGTTTTCGGGTGTATCGCGACCCTCATCGGGCGCGATATTCTTTCAGGTAACGTATCCGGCGAGGTAACGTGAGGGCGGCGTCTCGTTACCGTATCCCCGCGGACTCCTTCCAAAGCGGAGTCCCCTCCGGGCAGAAAAAACCGCCGGAGCCACAAGCTCCGGCGGTGACCGGGAAACGGGACTTGGAAGTGAGCAAGTCGCCGGGGGGGCGGGTCAGCGACGGCGACGGCGGAAGGCGATCACGCCGAAGGCCAGACTGCCGGCGAGCAGGGCGTAGGTCGAGGGCTCGGGGATGGCGGCGATGGTAATCGAACCGGTGTAGTCGCCGTCGGTAAAGTAGGCGTCGTAGGCGGCATTGAGGTCCGAGTAGCTATAGGTGACGCCCGCCGTCAAGACGGTGCCGCCAATGGTCGCCGAGGCGACCGTGATGTTGTGCGTGAGGGTGACCAGAGAGCCCGTGTTGATCGTTAGCGACGCATTGCCGGCGGTGAGGTTGTTGGTTAGCAGCAGGGAGCCGCTGTTGATGTTGATGCTGCCGGTGAAAGCGGAGGCGTTGGCGATATCCAGATTTATGAAGTGGCCGGTGATGGCGGCGCTCTTGTCAAAGATGAGGTTCTGAGAGCCTGTGAGGGTACCCACATTCAGCCGGTAGCCGCGGTTGGTGGTGCCCACCCCGAATGTGATGTCGGCATTGACGTCGAATGTGCCGACCGACAGGCGCTGACCCAACGACGAGGTGTTGCCTGCCGAGACCGCGGCGGCGTCCGTCACGATCAGGTGGTTGACCGAAGCGGTGGAGTTGGAGCCGACCTTGAGAATAAAAGACGTGCCGACCCCGTTGAGGACCAACGTGTCACCCTCGAAGACGTCATTGGCGGTCGTATCGCGGCTGCGGACCGCTTTGCCATTGGAGTAATACACGCCGGTCGGGTCCATTGTCCCGAGTAACGTGCCCCCGGAGGTCGCGGTAAACCACCCTTGGGTGTCGTTGGTGCGATTCCAGTGGTGGCTGGAGTCATGATTGTTCTGGAGGTAGTAGTCGACGGCTTGGGCGGAACCGAGCCCGACGGTGGCGAACGCGACGGCGGCGATGGCCGGGCGAGTATATGCGAACATGCGTTTCATAAGGGAGAGAGAACTCGATGTTGGGGTAACCGGAGGGCAATGCGGCGTACCGGCATATGGCCGGGAATCACGCGATGACAGAGACCTAGCAGGGAAAAATACCCGGGCGGAGCGGTTTTTAATGTTACTGTAACGACCCGTGGGGAGAAGGCGTGCGTCGCCAGGCTTGGGCTGGAGAGGCGGTTCAGTTGCCAAGGACCTGAAGCAGACCGGTGCCGGTGAGACGGGCGGAGGTATTGGCCGCGCCGGATCCGATCGGACCCCAGGCTCCCGGAGCGACGAAGCTCGAACCGCCATCGAGCGAGAGCTTGCCGATCGTGTCGGTGCCGGTGAAGGCAAGATCGGCGGTCGCGGTGCCGTCAATGATGAGCGATGCGGCATCGGCGATGTAGTCTTGAGTGGATCCCTGCGCAAGGCGGAGGGTGGCGCCGTTGGCGACGGTGATGTTACCGGTGCCCAGCGCGCCGGCGGCATGGGCGCGCAGCGTGCCGGTCGAGACGATGGTGCCGCCGGAGTAGGTGTTGGCGCCATTGGTCAGCGTGGTGTGGTCGGTCGCGTTCGCCATACCGATGGCCAGTGTGCCGGGGCCGCGGATCCGCGAGGCGATCGTCAACGTGCGGCCGGCCGTGGCCGAACTCACGCCGAGTCCGCCGGATTGCAGCGTCAGCCCGCCGGCCAGCGTGAAGGCGCCGTTCAGCGCCAGAGAAAGGTAGCCATTATTTGAATACATATCTCCGACGGTGATCACGCCAGGCGAGGTTGTGCGCATCACCATCCGGCCGCCGTCCAGCAGCAGCAACGCATCGCCCTGGAATGTGTGACTGGATGTGTTTCCGGACGTGCGGAGGTCGAGGCCGTCCACCACGTAGATGGCGCCGGCGTGCGGCGCCAGTCCGTCGCTCCAGCGGGTTCCGCCGGTGAAACTGGTCTGGTCCCAGGTGTCGCCGGCGGTGAGTTCGACGTAGGCGGCCGGCCCGACTTGCAGGCGGCCGGTGCCGGTGAGGCGGGCGAAGGTGTGGGCCGCGCCGGAGCCGACCGCGCCCCAGACACCGGCGGCGACGTAGGTCGCGCCGCCGTCGAGCGAGAGCGCGCCGATGGCGTCGATGCCGTCGAAGGCGAGCTCCACCGTGGCGGTGCTTCCGACGACGAGCGATGCGGTGTCGGCGAGGTAATCATGCGCGGCGCCTTGTGCGAGACGGAGGCCGGCTCCGTTGGCGACGGTGACGCCGCCTGTGCCGAGCGCGTGGTCGGCATGGGCGCGCAGCAGACCGGTCGTGACGGACGTGCCGCCGGCGTAGGCATTGGCGGGGTTGGTCAGCGTGGCATGGTCGGTCGCGTTGGCCATGCCGATGGTCAGGCCGCCGGGGCCGGTGATCCTCGCGGTGATCGTCAGCGTGCGGTTCGACGTGGCCGAGCTGACCGCCAGTCCGCCGGATTGCAGCGTGAGGTTGCCCGCGAGCGTGAAGGCGCTGTTTAAGGCCAGCGAGATGTAGCCACCGTTCGAATACATGTCGCCGACGGTGACCACGCCGGGCGAGGTCGTGCGCATCACCAGGCGGCCGCCGTTTTCCAGCAGGAGCGAATCGCCGCCGAAGGTATGGCTGGAACCGTTGCCGGGGCTGCGGAGGTCGAGGCCGTTGACGGTGTAATCAAAGCCGGCCTGCGGGGCCTGTCCGTCGCTCCAGCGGGCGCCGCTGGTGAAGCTGGTCTGATCCCAGGTGTCGCTGGCGACGAGGGTGCGGGACGCGGGGACGACCGCGGTGAGGGCGACGGGCGTGGAGCGGCCGGGGTTGCCGTGCAGGTCGTAGGCGATGGCGGTGAGGCGGTGGTCGCCGGCGGCGGGCAGGGAGAGGATGGCTGCGTAGGGAAAGGTCTCATCGATTGCCACGCGCCGTCCGTTGAGCAGGAACTCGACGAAGTCGATGGCGCCGCCGGAGTCGCTCGCGGTGGCGGTGGCGGTGAAGGGCGCGTTGACGTTGAACGTGACACCTTCCGGCGAGGCGACGGTGGCGGTGGGCGGCGTGGTGTCGGGTTTTTCGATGACGAAGCTGTCGAGCCGGACGGTGTGCGTGGTGTTGTTGATCGGGAGGCAATCGAAGGCGACGCGGTCGACGCGTTGCGTGCCGGTGAATCCGCCGCCGAGGAACCGGGACAGCGGTATGCGCACCTGCTGCCAGGCGCCGCTGGACGTGACGTAGGCGGCGGTGTCCACCCGGACGCTTTCCGCGCCGGTGGTGTCGCGCAGGAAGACGCGCACGGAGGCGCCGGCGGTGCCCTTGAGGTGGAAGGAGAGGATGTGGTCGCGGGCGAAGTTGGGGGTGAGGTTGGCGCCGGCGTTGATCTGCATGCCGGCGACGGCCCAGCCGCCGGAGGGGATGGTGTAGGACAGGGTGATGCCCTTTTTTGTGCTGTAATTGCCGATGGCGGAATTGGGATCCGCGAAATCGGCGGTGAGCGAGGCGGTGGGGGACTTGTCGGTATAGGTGGAGGAGCTCTGCGTGCCGCTGGAGACGGCGTCCTTATACCAGGCGAAGGCCGGCCAGTGGCGGGTGCCGGGGCCGTCGCCGTAGTTGATCAGCACGGACATTTGCGGGGCTTCGTCGTGGCTGCGGCGCGGCTCGGTCGAGAGCGCGTAGTCGCCCCACCAGGGGCCGCCGGCCCAGTAGGTGCCGCTGACGTTGTTCGCGGCCAGATAGTCGAGGGCGTTGTCGAGCAGGGCGTTCCAGCGGGTATCGTCGTCGGGCACGCCGTATTCGCCGACAAAGCCGCGCACGCCGTTGGCGTTGCACCAGTTGACGAAGTTGCTCAGGCGGGTGACGCCGGTGGCGGGAGTGGCGCCTTCGACGTCGTAGGATGCGTCGTAGGTGCCGGAGCTGTCGTTGTCGAAATAGGAGTGCGCCTCGTAGATGAGGTTGGCGGCCGGATCGACGATGTTGATGAGATTGGTGCTGTAGGTGGTCCACTTGCTCGCGCTGCTGTAAACGTCGCCCGGAATGAGGATGGCGTGTCTTGTATCATGAACTCGGATACCATTTACGGCGTGTTGGGCGGTGTCCTTCCAGGTGTAGGCGCCGACACCGTAGGGTTCGTTCATGATGCCATAGGCCCAGAGGCAGTCGCGGTGCTCGAAGTGGGCGGCGAGTTTTTCCCAGAGATCCCGATAGGCGGAGCGCGGCACCTGGGTGGTGCCGATGAGGTGGCTGGTGCCGGAGAGGCTGTAGCGCGCGTAGTTGTGCACATCGATGATGATGCGCATGCCGCGCTCCTCGACGGCGTCGACCACGGCGTCGAGCCGGGCCAGTTCGGTGGCGTCGAGCGATCTGTGGAGGGTCTGCTGAACGCGTTCCCAGCGGATAGGGAAGCGGATGAGCTCGATGCCGCGCGCCTTGTAGTAGTCGAGGTAGGACGGGTCGGGGTAGATGTAGTGGGTGCCGTAGGTTCCGGGATAGACGCCGCCGAAACCGGCGGCGGAGAGGTTGACGCCGAACATATCGGGCGGGTTGTCGCGGGGGGAGTCGGCGAAGAGCAGGGCGGATTGCAGGCCGAGGAGAACGCCGGCGAGGCGGCGGAGGGCTGAGGGGATTTGGGGTTGGTTCATGGGGCATGGGGTGAAAAAGAGCGGAGGCGGGTCAGGGGCGTCGCTAGGGCAGGGGCGTGTCGTCACCTAAGGCGGGGATGGCCAAACGTGGTGAACGGGAGTGTGGCGGCGGTTTGCGTGCCATCGGGAGAACGCGAGCGACTCGGATCGGGCGAGGTCAGCGCAGGCGCTTGAGCTCGAACGGTTCGCCGGCGAGCGCGCGTTTGGCGGGTTGACCCCAGTAGGCGGTGGGCGTGTATTGCCAGTCCGCCAGCATGCGGGGGCCGGCCTTGGGGTGGAAACACCAGCCGGTCCAGTTGAGGCGATGCTTTTGGATGAGGCCGAGCATGTCGGGCACCCAGGTATCAGGCGGGACGAAGTTCGCGTCGGTTTGCCATGGCATCTTTTTTTCATCGGCCCCGACCTCGCCGACGAGGATCGGATGAAGGTTGGCGATATCGAGCATCCTGCCCTGCCAGTCGCTCTTCCACGGGTAGATGTGCGAGGCATACATGATGCCGTTGCCGCCTTTTTCCTCGAGGGGGAAACCATTGATGATGCCGGAGAGATCGTAGGCGTAGTCGAGACCGCCGGCCACGATCACGTTGCGTGCGCCGGTCGCCCGGACGACCTCGACCATCTTTTGCATGCCGGGGGATTGGAAACCGTGGACGATCCTGGCGCGTTCCTCGGCCGTGAGAAAGTTGTCCTCGTCGGCGCCCTGTTTGCGCTCGGCGACAAATCCGCCGTTGCGCCAGATCTCCCAGGTAATGCCGTGGGGCTCGTTGAGCAGATCGAAGAGCACGGCCGGGTGGTTTTTGTAACGCGTGGCGGCGTCGGTCCAGAACTCGATGTGTTCCTCGCGAGGGGCGCGATAACGGTGCAGGTCGAGCACGACATAGGCGCCGCGATTGGCGGCGAGAGTGATCAGGGTGTCGACGAGCTCCCGGTAGTTCTTGCCTCCGTCCTTCTGGCCGGCGTCGCGGCCGAACCAGTATTCCTCTTTTACGGGAAGCCGGATGACGCCGCATTTCCAATCCTGAATCGCGACGACGGAGGAGCGCAGGACGTTGTCGCCATGGGAACTCCATTCCAGGCTGGGGATGTTCACCCCCTGCAGCCACACTTCACGACCGTCCTTATCTTGTAGCCGATTTCCAACTACAAAAATTTCCGCGGGCCAGGCGGCGTGGTTGGGCTCCTCGGCCCGAGGCGGCGGCGCCGCGGTGTTTCGGGCGATTTCCGCCTTCAGGGCGACGGAGTCGGTCGGCTTCAGAACGATGTCGTCGAGGTCAAAGGTGCCGCTTCGCACCTGAAACAGCGCGGGCATGAAGTCCAGGGTGACGGCGTCCTTGGGAATCAGGAAACGGGAGGAGCGGGTCACCCAGCCGGTGGTGTTGTCACGCTGGTAGGAAGGCGGGGCGTTGCCGATTTGTTTCCCCGTGGCGTCCTTGAAATTCATGATGACGCGGGCGTCGTGCCACGGTTTTTCTCCGCGCTTCAAACCGGTCACGCGACTGCGGTAGGACAACTCAAGGGCTCCGATATCGGAGGGCAGGGGAATTTGGAGATGAACGGAATCCATTCTGCCCGGGCCGGTCGACTGGATCCGGAGAAAGCGGTTGCCCGCCTCCTCCACCCAGGAAACTCCCCGGCTCGCGGGCCATCCGGGAGGAATGCCGGTTGTCGGATCGACGGTTTCAAACGTGCCGTCGGGAAGAACGGATGTGAAGACGGGGCTGCTCTCGGTCGCGAAGGAAGGCGGCGAAACCAGTGTGAGCGCGAGCAAGACGAGGAGTGGGCGGACGGGGATCATGGGTAAAGTCGAGGCGGCGGCGAGTGCTCCGCGGCGGCAGGCGGTGCCACTTACCGAAAACGGTTCGCCGCATCTGATGTTCCGGACGCTCAGGGGCTGAAATCCTGCGGCGAGGAGGGGTTCGTATCGAAGCCGTTGTTGACGTAACCCATGCCGGCGATGGCCCAGTTGTTCGGAGGTGTGTTGCCCTCGCCGCGGAAGGCCCCGCCTTCGGTTCCGGACATGCTGCGCACCGAGGCGTCGGTGAACACGGCGTTCTGACGCGTGCCCCCGTTGTGACGGAACATCTGGCGACGTTGATCCTGGGAATAGCCGGCGCGGTTCCATGGCCAGACACCGTCGTACTGCATGACGTGGGCATCGGCATACATGACGATGTGGGAGGTAAGGTTCGCCGTGCGCGCATTCAGGGGCGCCTTGTCCAGAAAGTAGGAAACGCTGTAGGTCGTTTCCAGGTCGCTGGCGGGCGTTTTGGCATTGGGACAATTGAAGCGTGAACGCGCGGTCACCTTGTCCAGATTCAAGTAAGGGCTGATCTTCTCGGCCCAGTTGCCACCGCCGGCCCAGTTGCCCGCGGGAAGCATTCCGCGGTTGTTACCGGCATACAATAAACCCGCGAGCCCGAGCTGACGAAGATTGCCCAGACACTGAGTCGTGCGGGCTTTTTCCCTCACGTGTCCGAGGACCGGGATGAGAATGGCGGCGAGAATGCCGATGATTGCGATGACCGTGAGCAGTTCGATCAGCGTGAAGGCGGATGCGCCTCTTTGGCGGAGCGTGCAGGATGCGATCTTCATTCGTTTTCCAAGGTTCGACAGGGGCGGTGCGAGGGGAGGGGGCAAACGGCGGTGTTTTGAAATCTTGCGGATGAATCGAATCCCTGTGCCGCGGGATCGCGGACAACTGGCCCCATTTGTATCAGAGCGGCGCCGATTTTGGAGAGGGTAGTGTCGTTACCGTAACTAAATGCGAGCCGCCAGTCGCGGACCAGCGTGGACGGCGGCCATCGCGCCGTCGTGCACATCAGCGCCGTTCCGGAGGTGTTATTCGCTTACGCTCGGTCCGCGTTGCCGTGGGCGGCCCGGCCGGGCGGGCCGCCTCGACGCCGGGTAAACCAGGCGGAAAAGTGACTGGGAGACCGGAACCCGAGTCCGTATCCGATCTGCTTTATCGTCTGGCCGGTCTCGCTCAGGCGATCGCACGCGAGTTCATAGCGGAAATCGTCGAGCCAGGCCTTGGGGGTCTTTTTCAGATCCCGCCCAAACAGCCGTTTGAATTGACTGAGGCTTAACCCGACGGAGCGGGCGACGGTGTTTTCGGTCATCACTGCGCCCGCTTGCAACTGGGATTCCATCAACCGCACCGCCTCTTGGATTCGGTCGTCAACACGAGGCGCCTGTCTGGGCGTGTGGCCCAAGCGGGTAATCGACTCCACATAGGCCCGCAACCAATCGTCCACGTGAGTTTGCAGCGTGAGGTAACGACCCACATCGACCGACGCCCGGCCCAGATGAAAGCCGTCCGGACTCAGGCTTCCCTGAACGAATTCAGCCAGGGCGAATGCCGCCTGATCCAGGCCCGCGGCCGCGGCGGGGCGAACGATGATCGGTTGGCGATGATCGAAGAGCTGCTCATCGCCGGGCCATTGCATGCGAAAACGCACGGAGATGAATTCGGTGCCGTCCGAGAAGGAACGTTCCCCGGTTCCCATACCGGGAAAAATCCAATCGCCGGCCTTCAACCGGCGGTCGCCGGAGGAGAGTCGGAACCTCGCCCGGCCTTTGATGAGACGCCACGCGGCGATCCTGCCCTGCGGCTGGTAGGTCAGGCGTTGGTGCTTCTTTTCGATGACCGCGCGCCTGATCCAAACGAGCTCCCGTTGGAGCCGGTTCCATTTATCCACGGGGAATTCGCAGGTCACCATGAGCTGTTTCCATAATCCAATGAGCCATTCCGACAACGCTATTGCGTGGGGACCGGCTCCGACTCGCGTCAGCATCGTCGGTATGAGTGACTCCCCGCGCCCCAATCTGCTTCTCATCACGACCGATCAACAGCGGGGCGACTGTCTCGGCATCAATGGCAATCGCCGGATCGAAACCCCGAACCTGGACCACCTGGCGTCTCGCGGGGTGAACTTCACCCGGGGTTATTCCACGTGCCCGGTCTGCATTCCCGCACGTCGCACTCTCTTGTCCGGTCAGAGTGCGGATAGTCATGGGCTCCGACACTATGAAGACGGTCTTGAGTACGATCCTCCTGCCACGCTGCCCGGCTGTCTGGGGTCGGCGGGTTATCAGACCCAGTTGATCGGCAAGCTGCACCTTCATCCGCAAGGGAAACGTTATGGCTTCGACAACATCATCCTGTCTGAGACGCCCAACTGGCGGCCCCGTTGTCCGACCCAAAAACGTAACGACTATGTGGACTGGCTGCGCAGCCAGGGAATGACCAAGCACCCTCATGACCACGGCATCGACGGGAACGGGCGACTGGTACGTCCGTGGAGTCACGCCGATCATCTTCATCACAACAGCTGGCTGGCCGAGGAAGCCGTTCGCTTCCTGACGGAGAAGCGGGACCCGTCATGCCCGTTTTTCCTGCACCTCTCTTTTGTGCACCCGCATCCGCCGCTCGTGCCGTTGGATCATTATCTCCAACGCTACCTGGCGAAAGACATCCCGCCGGCGGTTCTCGGCGAGTGGTGCTCGAAACAGACCGGAGGTGTGATTGCACCGCATTCGGCGACCGGCCCCTTCGATTCCGAAATCATCCGGCGCGCCACCGCGGCGTATTACGCGCTGATCAATCATATCGACGACTGCATCGCGCATGTGCTCGAACAGTTCGCCGGCTATGGGTCGCCGGACAGCCGCGCGCCGTATTACCTGTTGTTCAGTTCGGACCACGGAGAGATGTTGGGCGATCATCATCTGTTTCGGAAGTCCCTCGGTTACGAAGCCTCGGCACGCGTCCCGTTTTTTATTTCCGGGGCGAACGTGCCGATCAAATCCGCGGGGATGGACGAACTGGTGTGCTGGGAGGATATCGCGCCGACCTTGCTCGACTTGGCGGGGGTCGAAGTCCCGCGTTCGATGGACGGCGTTTCGTTGGCGCCCTTGGTGCGCGGTCAGGCCTTGAAGCAGTCTCGCGACCACCTGTTCGGCGAGTGCGGCGGCGGTTATCACAACCTTTGGATTGTCACCAAAAAGTGGAAGTACCTGTGGTTTCCCAAAACCAACGAGGAGCAGCTCTTCGATTTGGAGCAGGATCCGAACGAGTGTCGCGACCTCTCGGGAGAAAGCCCGGTGTTGGCGGAGATGCGCCGGTTGCTCGCGGGGCACGTGGCGGATCGCAAGGACCTGAGTTACGGCCTGGCCAAACTGAAACCCTGCGCTAATCGCCCGCCGCTCGTTTTCTGGCCCGCGATCGGCGGATGAGCAGGCCAAAAAAAACGGGCCGGACATCTCCATGTCCGGCCCGCGTGGAATTCAATCTATGGCCTGATTACTCGGGCATATACGCTCTGACGGCGTGGATATACATGGAATAGGGCACGGCCGGCGTCGGCGGGTTCTTCCACGGGCCATGGGTCTGTGCGCCGAGGATGGGATAGAAGTTCTGCAGCTCGGCGACGGGCGAGATGCAGTTCGCCGTGACGCTGTGATCGGCGGTGTAGAATTTCACGCCGTCCAACCACCAGGTCACACGTTGATGAATCGGGTCGTAGCTCGCACCGAAGACATGTCGTTGGGTGCGATCCAGTGCGGTGCCGCCGGCGACCCATGAATTGGACACCACGGCGCTGTAGTTGGGATATTGTCCCTGCCAGGAGATGACACTGCCCAGCATACCCGGGCGGAAGCCGCCTTCATCGACGTCGAGCTCCATCCAGCGCTGATAGTTGGCCGGATCGTTGGGGTAGATGTTCGGGTAGACATCCTGCAGCGGCTGTCCGTTGCCGCCGTTGTGTTCCGCCGGCATCAGCCAGACCGCGGGCCAGTGGTCGGTGTTGTTGGTCGATAGCCTGACGTCGAACTCGACATAAAAACCTTCCGAGCCCGCAAGCCGGGGGAGCGCGCCGCCCACAAAATCATGCGGTGCGCCGACCAGCGAATTGCTGGTGCCGTCGGCTTTTTGCAGGAGGGTGAGAACGCCATTGGTCTCCGTGAAGTTGCTGAGCGGAGGTTGGGTGGGAGTCCACACCGCGCCGCGGAACCATTTATAGTTTCCGGTCTTGCCGGGAGCGATGTCCGCGAGCTTTGGGCGCTCGTCGATGATCAACCGGGTGTATCCGAGCGCGGCGGCTCCGGGAGGGATGTTCACATTGGTGAACACCACCACGTTGTCCAACGAGCCGGCGCCGGAGAAGTCACCGCCCCAGAGGTTCGCTCCGATTTCGTTGAAGCTCTTGGTGAGGACATCGGCGCCCGTGACGGTTCGGGTCTGGGAGGAACCGTTGAACGTCGAGGTGATGAGGAGGTCGTTGCCGTTGGCCGCCAACTCGATCTTGAGCGTCAGGGTGTGAACCGAGTTCAACGCGATGCCTGTGCCGGTGCTCACGGTGTTGAGGCTCGGATTGAGGGTGCCGAAGCGCAGCGGTGCGAAGCCGAGGTGGTTTTTGAAGAGGATGAGATCGTTGGCGGTCTCGAAGCTCTTGTAGGCCTTGTAACCGCGGTCATCGGTCAACGACGCCGGGAGCGTGCCGTCGGCCGCGCCCGTGTGGTCGGCCGTGAGCCGGGTGCCTTGCGAATTATAGAGAGCTAGGGTGGGTCCGGTCGTGTTCGTGGCCTGCTTCGCGGTGTAGCGCACATTGTAGCGGGCCTGGATGTAGTCGCCGGGCCACTTGAGCGTCACCGTCTTGAAATAGCCGACCGAGGCGACCTTGGCATAGTTGAACTGCAGCACGTTCCCGCTGAGCGGAGCGGTGTTATCGGTGCCGATGGCGGGCTTGGTCGCGCTGCCGATACGTTTCCATTGGGTGAAGCCGGTATCGAGATTGTCATGGAATGATGACGTGGTGCTCGCCGGGATGGTCGGGCGGTTGGTGGTGACCTTGACGTTGTCCATCACGCCCGAGGAGGAGAAGTCGCCGCCCCAAAGATTGATGCCGATTTCGTCGAAGGTCTTGGTCAGCACATCGGTGCCCGCCACCGTCTTGGTTTGGGTGGAGCCGCCGAAGGTCGAGGTGATGACCAGATCGTATCCATTGGCGGCCAGCTCGATCTTCAGCGACATGGCATGGACCGTGTTGAGCGCGATGGTTGAGCCGGTGCCGATGCTGTGGATAGTCGGGTTGAGGCTGGCAAAGCGCAGCGGTGCGAAGCCGAGGTGGTTCTGAAACAGGATCAGATCGTTGGCGGTTTCGAAGCTCTTGTAGGCCTTGTAGCCGCGATCGTCGGTCAACGAGGCCGGCAGCGTGCCGTCGGCCGCGCCGGTGTGATCGGCCGTGAGCTGGGTGCCCTTGGAATCGTAAAGCGCCAGGGTGGGGCCAGTGGTGTTGGCGCTTTGTTTCGACGCATAACGCAGATCGCAGCGCGCCAGGATGTAGTCGCCCGGGTTTTGCAGCGTTACCGCCGGGAAATAGGCGACCGTGGCCACTTTTCCAAACGCGGACAACATGACGTTGCCGCTGAGCGGGGCCGTGTTGTCGGTGGAGATGGTGGGTTTGGTGGCGCTGCCGACCCGCTTCCACTGGGTCATGCCGCCGCTGAAATCATCCTCGAACAAAACCGCTTCCGCTTGGACCGAGGTCGCAAGCAAGGTGGAGAAGAGACCGATGGAGGCGGTCGCCAGCAGTGTTTTCCAACGGGGCAGGGGGCCGCGAACGAAGGCGCAAGGCCTCCGGTGTTCTGACTGTGGGGTGGTTGTCATATTCATTGGGTTATTGGGGTGCACGGTCTTTTGTTCCGGCGTCGCAACCTGTTCGAGGTGGGCCGCGTGCTTGCACGCGCTCCGGACGCGCCAGCGAGCTGGCTGCCTACGTAAGACGAAAGACCATCGTTTGGGGGTGGGGGAAATTCTGTGACGCGTGGCCGCCCGATCGGGGCCTGATCAGGGCGGCGGGATGGCAATGAGTGAGCCTCGTCGAGCCAGTCTATTTTTCGTCTGAAGCAGACGCGGCGACCTTTTGGTAGGCTTCGTAGATTGCCTGCGCGACGACCTTGTAACCGGCCGTGTTCAGATGAAGTTTGTCCGATCTCAGCGAGGCCGGGACGACGTCGTTTTCGTGGTCAATCACATCCTGCGGCTGGGTCTCGTCATAGGCCGCGACCAGCAACGGGCGAACATCGACGAAGCGAATACCATAGGTGGCCTTCAGATCGGCGTTGAGCGTATCCATGATTTCGAGACGTTCGCTGCCCTTGGGCTCATCGGTTTTGTTGGTGATGCCGACTACCAGGTAGTTGTTGTGGTTGAGGGCCGCGACCATCTCGGCGATGTGCTTCTTCACCCACTCGGGACCGGGGTAGTTGTTCCGGCCCGCCCAGATGACGGTGAACTCCTGGTGCAGGGAGGGCTCCGCGAGCATGCGATCCCGGATCTGCTTGGAGGATTCTCCGCCGACGCCTTTTTTGATGACTTTGATCCCGCTGAATTCGGTGAACCACTTGGGCCAGGTTTTTTCGCCCTTGTCCGGATGATCCGCGCCCGTTCCATAGGTCATCGAATCGCCCCAGGCGACAATGTCGGCCTGGCCGGGCACGACCACCGATACGAAGAGCAGGGCGCGGACGAGGACTTTCAAGAGAGTGCTTTGGGTCATGATCATCGGGAGGAAAATTGATCCGGGGGTATTCGCGAAGGGGGAGCGTGAGAGGAAGTAACTCCGTCGGATGGGCTGCGGAACGCGATGGGGAGGCGTGCGCGGGGGTGACGCGGACTCTGTTTAGTTGCGAAGCGTGCACAATCGTTTGGATTTGACTCACGAATCATCCCGAGGTGGTGGTGAGTGCCGGCGATCTTCATCCCCGCCTCGCCCCCATGCCCAACCAACGAGAAATCGCCCGCGCGCTCGGTATCGCCCAGATCACGGTTTCACGGGCGCTGAGTAACAGTCCGCTGGTGACGGCGGAGACCCGGGAGCGCGTGCGGGCGGTCGCGAAAAAAATGGGCTACCAAGCCAATCCATATGTGACCGCATTGATGGCCAACATTCGTTCGGGACGACACCCGGCCGATCAAGGCTGTCTCGCCTTGGTGTCGGATATCTCTTCGAGAGAAAAAATGTTTTCCCACATGGTGTATCGCACTTGGTGGGAATACATGAAGAAGCGCGCGCATCTCCGCGGCTACCGGGTCGAGCTCTTCCTTACCGGCGCGCCCGGGATGAGTGGGAAAAAAATCAATCGGATCCTCATCGAGCGCGGCATTCGTGGCGTGATCATCGGTAATTGCTCGGACAAATTTTTTGCCGCGAATCGCGATGTCTTTGACTGGGATCGTTACGCCTGCGCCACGCCGATGGAGGATTACAACACCTACGGCATCGACTGCGTGTGCACCGATTGCTACCACAACACGGTGCTGGCGTTTCAGCACACGCTGGCTCGGGGCTATCGCCGCATCGGCCTGGTGCTTCCCAAGACGGTCGTTTCGGGAGCCTATGTGAAGGAGTGGCTGGGCGCCTATCTGGGCTGTCAGCAATGGGTACCGGCGAAGCAACGACTGGCTCCGTTTCTGGGTTCTCCCAACGAAGCTTCTCCGGGCGAGTTTGCGGCGTGGTATCGGCGCTGGAAACCGGATGTGCTGCTTTGTCTTTGGGGCGAGGAAATGCAATGGATCAGCGCGATGGGGCTTGCGTTCGATGAACTCGCCATCGTCTGCCTCAATCGTCCCGCCGACTCCGTGTTTTCCGGGGTGGAGGAGAACAACGAACGGGTTGGCGAGATGCTTTGCGACACGGTCGTCAACCAACTGACGCATAACGAGCGCGGATTCCCCGCGCACAGTCGCACCCTCCACATCAAGGGCACGTGGAGGGAGGGCCGAAGCCTCCCTGACAAAAGCCAGCGAGGCGCGAAAAGCAGGATCCCCACTTCGTAAGAGGGCGCGGTACCGTCGACTCAGAGCCTTCGCACGGGGCTTGGGCTGCGCGAGCGGGCTCCGCAGGATCTTTTGTTTCGAGTCTCTATCACGTAGGCTTCCAGCGGCCGCGAGCTTGCTGGCGCGTTCGGAGCGCGTGCGAGCACGCGGCCTACGTCGGAACCAGGTCTTTCCGGGAGATGGGTCGGACGTCATCCGGCCACGGAACACACCGATCACTTCGATCTTTTGTGCCGCGTAATGACTCGTGAATCATGTCGGCCCCATTGCGCCATGCCGCGCGCGATTCAAGCTGAACCCGAACTTAACCCCTACTCCCATGCAAATGCATTCCCGCTTAACGGCCCCCCGGGGCCTGAACCACCCCGCCCTCACGCTGATCCGCTTTGGCAAGAGCTGCTTGAAGACCGCAATGTTGGGCCTGTGCCTGCTGCCGTTGGCCGGCGGCGTCGCTCAGGCGCAAACGGTCTTGTTGAATGAAAACTTCAACAGCTACACCAATGATGCCGTTCCGACGGGCTGGTATAGCATCGGCACCACCACTAATCCGCCGAAAGTTCAGGACGGGCAGCTTCGGTGGAGTTTCATCCGGCCAGCCGACGTCGCCTCGTTCCAGTCGGTGACGCTGGAAAATGCCGGCGACTATATTCAGGCCAGCTTCGATGTGCGCTATACGACCGCTCCGACAGCGGTAACCACCGGGCCCTCGTTGGCGCTCTACAATTCGGGAGGTGTTCCCGTGGCGGCCAGCACGGCCGGCACAAGCGTGGCTGGTCATGTGGGCTACAAGGCGTACAAGGCGTTCGACGTTACCGGTTCCGTTCCCAACGATTTTGTTCTTTTCCGAGATAACGCGCTGTCCCGGGACCGTTACAGTAATACCGTGCTCAAACAGCAGGCGAGCGGCTCGACCATTGCGTTGAACACTGTCTACAGCGTTTCCCTCAATATTGAGCGCCAGGCCAACAGTGATCTCCTCATCACCTATTCGTTTGGCAACCTGACCCAAAGCCACACGGTGGCCGCGGCAAGCGCCATCTACACCTTCGACGAGATCGGGATCAACCTGTTTGCGGGAGATTTTCCCGGAGTTGGCTTTCTCGACAACGTGTTGGTCACGACCAGCTCCATTCCCGAGCCCTCGGCCTATGCCCTTCTTTTCGGCGGTGCTTCGATCCTGCTCACCGCTTGCGCCCGCCGTCGAGTCCGGTCCCTCCCCTCGGTCAAGTAGCCCGCGCTTCGACCGGTCTTTTTTCCGAGCCCCCTTTCTCGCGGACCGTTTGAGAACGAAACGGTTTGCGCGAGACGCATAGCGACGCGTCGCGCCGCTGTTCGCGTATCCGGGGGTGCACTACCTCCGGCCCCGTCCCCTTCTCAACGCAATTCATATGAAGACTATTCCCACAACCGGTCAAAGGCTGGTGTTCACAGGCAAAAACGCGGTCGAACTCCAGGCGTTCGACCTCAGCGCTCCGGCTGCGGGCGAGGTTTTGGTGGAGAACCACTGCTCGCTGTTGAGCACGGGTACGGAGACCATCGTCTTCGCGCGCAAGTTCGATCCCGGCACGCATTGGGATGCGTGGGTGCGTTATCCATTTCGTCCCGGCTATGCGACCGTCGGCCGGGTGCTCGCGGTGGGCGAAGGCGTCGAGGGAATCGCGCCCGGTAAACGAGTGGCAACGCGTTTAGGCCACGGATCGCACGTCGTTATGAAAGCTGAAAACGCCTATCCGATTCCGGACGACGTTGCGGCGGAGGATGCGATCTGGTTCGCGCTGGCCAAGATCGCCGGACATGGCGTGCGCGCCGCCCGGATTTCCCTGGGCCAGTCGGTGGTCGTGATTGGTGCGGGTCCCATCGGACAGATGGCTGCGCGCTGGGCGCTCGTCTCCGGCGCGGCCCGTGTTCTCGTTGCCGATCTTTCCCCGGAACGTCTGAAGCTCGCGGCCCGCGCCGGTGCAATTCCCGTGCAAGGCTCGGCCGCGGACACGACTGCGGAGGTTCGCCGCATTCTGGGCGGCGCCCGGCCCGACGTGGTGATCGACTCCACCGGCAATGCCGAGGTTCTCAAATCGGCCTTCGGCATGGTCGAGACCGAAGGGACGGTGGTCCTGTTGGGCGACACCGGGACCCCCACGGAGCAACGGCTCACCGGCGATGTGATCTCGCGCGGACTCAAGCTCGTGGGCGCCCACGACGGTCGCAACTCCGCCCAGTGGAACAACCCGGTGGCGGCGGATCGTTTCTTTGAATTTGTGCGCACCAAGCGCTTTCCGCTGGACGGGCTGATCACCCACCGGTTCCTCCCCTCGCAGTGCGTCGAGGCGTATACGCTGGCGAGCACCGACCGGCTGCGCACCCTCGGCGTGCTTTTCGATTGGAGTCAGGCCACGAAGGCCCGCCCTTCTGAAACTGAAGCCCCGTTGGCGAAACTGACTGCGTTGGCCGATGCTGTCGGGTGAACTCGGTTGTCAGGTCCTCTGTTACCCCGATGAGATTTCCTCTGAGATTGTTTGCAGCCTTGTCCACACGATTGCTCCTGCTGGCATGCGGTCTCGCATCCGCTTCCGTGCACGGCGGGGAATTGCGTGCTTCGCTTGAGCTGCCGCGCGGTTGGAAGGTTCAGCCGGCGGCCAACCCCGAGACACCGCCCGAAGCGGCGGACTGGGGCCGCACCACTTCGGGATCGTGGAAGGAGGGCGCGAGCCGGCAAGGCACGCGCTGGCAATCGGCCAGCCTGAAATCGATTCACTCCCTGTGGTTTGAGCAGGAGCTCGTCATCCCCGCCGCGTGGCAGGGCAAGAGCGTCACGGCCGATTTCCGCCGGATCGAGGGCGACGCCATCGTGTTTCTCAACGACCGTCGCGTGGCCGAGCTGCTTCGTCCGGGTGGCGAGGTCGATCTCACGGCATTCGCCGAATTCGGCGGACGCAATACGCTGCGCGTGTATTTGACTCGTAACTACACCGGAATCTCGCGAAACCAGGATCAGGACGTGTTGCGGCGCTACGTCCGCGCCCGCCAGCGACTCCCCATGGATCAATGGGGATTGGGCATCACCGCCCCCGTCACGCTCACCGCGCGGTCGGCCACTGCGGCCGTCACCGACGTTTTCGTGATCTCCTCCTGGCGGAAAAAACAACTGAGTCTCGAAATTGAAATCGCCGCCTCCCGGCCGGTCACGGCGGTGCGCGCGGTGGCCACCGTTTTCGACGCTCTCAAGAAACCCGTGCTGACGCTGACCGGCGATTCGCTGTCGCTGCCAGCGGGCCGGAGCGTCCACACCGTCTCCGCGCCGTGGGCCGATCCTATTCCGTGGGAACTCGACCAGCCCTATCTCTACACGACGGAAGTCCGGCTGGAGGTTGCCGGGAAAACCGTCGATGCCCTGGCGCCGGTGACCTTCGGCTTTCGCGAAATTTGGACCGAGGGGAACAAGCTGCTCATGAACGGCCATCTCTCCCGCTGGCGGTTGACCGAGATCTACGGTGCGAACAAGCACGGCCTCTCGCTCTATCGCCTCCTCGGCTACAATGTCGGCCAGATCCAGCCGCACGGAGACCTGTGGTGGTGCGCAACTTGGGCGCCGGAAACCCCCGTCTTTGACGAAGAAGTACTCAAGGAAATGGACCGCCTCGGAATGGGTGTCACGTTGCCCGTGCCATCCGTCGCCTACCTGCGGGAAAATTTCCGCAAAGAAGGCGTCGCCGCCGCTTACGAGCGCGAGGTCGGCTATCATCTCAAAAAATACCGCAACCATCCCTCGGTGCTGGCCTGGGTCGTGGCGATCAACAGCTACGTTCCCCAGAGCGCGATCGAGCCGGAAAAGCTGGGCGTCCGTGAGACTAACCCGCGCGGCCAGGCCAAGGTCATCAACGATGCCGTCGCCGTCGTCCACAAGTGGGACCCGACGCGCCTCGCTTTCGCCCACGCCGACGGCAGCACCGGCGACATCGCCACCGCCAACACCTACCTGAATTTCGCTCCGCTGCAGGAGCGCGAGGAATGGCCCAAGGCTTGGTCAACCCAGGGAGACATGCCGTATTCCGCAGTGGAGTTTGGCGCGCCGTTCTCCGCGAATTATTGGAAGGGGAAGCAGTTCCTCCTTACCGAATACCTCGCCATGTATCTCGGCGACCAAGCGTATCTGGACGAGGGCGAAGACGGTCTTCGGAAGACGATCGACTACGGCCTGCTCAACAAGACCGGCTTCGGAAAATGGGGTGCGATCGACCTCGATGCGTATCCGCCTTATTGGGATTTCCTGAGCCTCTTCGTCACCCACAGCAACCGCTCGTGGCGCACCTGGGGCATCAACGCCGGCTGGCTTTACTGGCTGATCGGCGAACGCTATGGCCACCCGACCAAGACGCGCGATGTAGCGACGTATGAGGAACTCAACTACAACTTCCTGAAGGAGCCGCTCACCGAAAAACCATCCTGGGCCAGCCCCAACTGGGATGTGTTCAAGCAGGCCAACCAACCGCTCCTCGTTTATCTTGCGGGCTCGCCGGTGCACACCGACAAGACCCACGGCTACTACGCGGGCGAAACGGTGAAGAAACAGATCGCCGTTGTCTGGGACGGAGCCGTCGCGACCGCGCTTGAAGCCGATTGGACCTTGAAGGCCGGCGGCAACGTCCTCGCCTCCGGAAAAGAAACGCTCCGGTTGGCCCCGGGTGAAATCCGGTTCGCTCCGATCGAAGTGCCGCTGCCGAAGCACGTGGCGGCGCGTACTGCGCTTACGCTCGAACTGGTCGCGCGGCAGGCCGGTAGCCCCGACGTCATCACGGATCGTTTCTCGCTCGAAGTGTTCCCCCAACCGACCGCTCCCGCGCCGTCCGCCGTCCGTCTCGCCCTCTACGATCCGCTCGGCAGATCAACCGACGACCTGAAGAAGCTCGGCGTCACCCCGACCGCGTGGAAGCCCGGCGACAGCCTGGCCGGCGTGGACGTGCTCATCGTCGGCCGCGAAGCCATCAAACCCGGCGACACCATGCCCTACGGCGCCGCCGATATCCGCAACGGACTCAAGGTGCTCGTGCTGGAGCAGTCGCCGCTGACCTGGCGCTCGCTCGGCTTCGAGACCATTGAGACCATGCCGCGTTATGTGTTCGCGCGTGACACCGCCTCACCCCTTTTCACCGGTTTGGAACCCGAAGATTTGGTCAACTGGCGCGGCTCGCCCGATCTTCTGCCCGAAGGTCGCCAAGCCGTTTCATCCGACGCCCCGCACGCGCCCAAGTGGACGAACCGCCACGCCGTCGCTTCGGTGGTCTTGAAGACGCCGCAGGTCGCGGGCTTCACCCCGTTGATCGAAACCGAGTTCGATCTGGCCTACACGCCCCTGCTGCAATGGCGCGAAGGCAAGGGCACCGTTTACTTCAGCTCCCTCGACTTCAGCGGCCGTCTCGGCAGCGATCCCGCCGCCACGCTGCTGGCTGGCAATCTCATCAAGACGGTTGCGTCCACGACGCATCCCGCGACCGCGCCGGTTTATTATCTGGGCGGCGACGAAGGGCTGACCCGGTTGCGGCAGCTCGGCATCGACGCGGTCCGCGGCATTCCCGCGAAACCGATCACGGACGCCCTCCTTGTGGTTGGCGGCGATCCGGGCACGCCTCCCGCCGACCAGCTCAACGCATTCGCGCAGGCCGGCGGCACGGTGCTCCATTTGACGCGACCGGCGGATGAGTTGCAGGCCCGCGGACTCCGCACGACCCGCCGCTCCGTCTATCGCGCGACAACGTCACCCACTGCGCCGTTGTTGCGCGGCGTTGGCCCCAATCTCCTTCGCTGGCAGGACGCGCTTGAGGTGAACGCCTTCACTGCGGACAACCAGTCCGGCGGCGTCAACGTCCTCGCGGACGGACTTCTGCTCGAAAAGAAAACCGGAAGCGGGAGGGATGTTTATCTGCAAGTCGCCTCCGCGTTGCTGGAGGGCCGTTACGCCGACAACACCGACAAGCGCGAGGCGATCCAGCTCAGCTTCCCGCGCCTCGACCGACTCGTGGCGCAAGTATTGACCAATCTCGGCGCCAGTCCCGCGCCGGAGGTGTCGCGCCGACTGGTCGAATCGAAGAAACCCTCCGCCATCACGACGCTGGGCTCATGGCGCGTGATGGGGCCGCACATCAGCGCGAAGACGAAGGCCCACGAAATTCTGGGCGAGTCGTTCCCCGGCCAATGGGAGGCCATCCGCGGCGCCGAGAATCCCAACGCACTTCACAAACGTGCGGACGGCGTGGTTCTCGACTGGCGCAAGACCGCCGAAGCCGGCAAGGACGGCTTCGTCGATCTTCAACCCGCGATGGGCCCGGCCCGCCACGGACACGTCGGCTACGCCACCCGTAGCGTGGACAGCGACGAGGACCGGAAGGTCACCCTTTCGCTCGGCGTGGACTATTGGATGCAGGTCTGGGTCAACGGCCAATCGGTGGCCAAGATCGACGAAAATCATGGCACGCCCGTGCCCAACGCCTTCAAGACCGACGTGTCCCTCAAGAAGGGAAAAAACATCATCACGCTCAAAGTAGGCTCCGGGTCGAACGGCTTCGGCTTCTGGTGCCAGATGAAAGCCAGGGACGCCGCCGGACCGGTCGACGACCAGGCGGATGCGCTCGTCAGTTTTTACGCCCCGCTTTTCCGCGCGTTCGACCCCTACCTGTTCACCTACTGGTAATCGATCGAGCCCTGTCCCGAAAAAAATAGCGTAACCTAATTATGAATACGAACTCCAAAAAACTTTCCTGCTTACTCGCCCTGATATCCTGTCTTGCCGGGACCGCGTTCGTCCAAGGCGCGCCGGCCGCCGGCGTCCTCGCGCAGGACGACTTTGGCGCGACCCGAAAAAACTGGGAATGGCATGGTGAAATCTCGGACGGGGAATTTGTCCTGACCGCCCTGAGCGCGGCCCGGTATGCGGGCGCCCAGACCTTGCTCCGGGAGCCGGTCCTGCTGCCGCCCCCGACGAGCGCCGAGGCGATTCGCGTCCGTTTCAAAATCACCGGTATTGCCGACGCCGCCTCCGGGAAACTGGCCTCCGAAGCGCGCTTTTTTCTGGTGCCCGAGCCGTTGAAAAATCCGACATTCGCGGACCCCTTTTCCAATCCCAGCGCGCTGACGCTCCTCGTGTCGGCCAACGCCGAAAAAGAAACCCTGCAACTTCATCTGTTCCAGAAAACGGAGCAGTCGAAGGGTGGCTACGGCACGCCGCTGTATTCCGCGAGCCTGCCGCTGACGAGTTTCCCGCTGACGCTCGATTGGTGGATCTCCCGGAACGCCTACAAACTGGACATGGAGCCCAAAGGTATGACGGTCGACGGCTCGCGACACGGAACCCTGAATCTTGACGCCGTCTGGGAGGGAGAGCTGCGCTATATCATGCGGGCGGTGAACGTGGAGGAGGGAGTCAAAACCCAGCTTCGCATCGACGATTTTTCGATCACCACGGGCACGATCCCGGAGTAAACCCACCGCTACCCGGTAGTTCCAACCCAAGGGCCCAATGAGCTTTCATCCCATCACCCGCAGGCTTCATTCCCGCTCCGGTTTCACCTTGGTCGAGTTGCTCACGGTGATCGCCATCGTGGTTATCCTGATCGCGATCACCATTCCGATTGTCGGGACGGTGCGGAGCAACGCCAGTGCGACCAAATGCAAAAGCAACCTCCGGCAGTTATCGACGGCGTATCTGCTCTACGCGCAGGACCACAAGGGAAAGTCGCTGACCGACTCTCCGTGGACCAATCTCCTCGATCCTTATCTGGCGCGCGCCAAGACGACTGATAAATTGTATGACTTTTACCGGTGCCCGGTCGCGCCAGAGCGGCCTGAAGCCGAGTATTATCAACCGGATTATGCAGCCAACATCCACGGCGCGGTGCATGCCAGCTATTCCCACGGAGGACCCAAGGCTCCGACCAAGCTGAACGGCATCGCCAATCCGGGACGTGTGTTTGCGTTCGTCGACTGGCTTCCCAGATGGCGCTTTGCCCAAGTGTTCGATATCGGGACGGCGAACGGCGCGAGAAAAGACGAGGTCTTTCGCCATAGCGGAAAAGTGAATGCCGTGTTTGTGGACGGACACATTCAGCAGTTCGACTGGCCTTTCCCCGCCGACGTGTACGCGGCTCCCTGGAACTAGAAAGCATATGAAATACTCCTTTGCTTTAATCGCGATGATGGGAGCCGTGGTCGCAAGCGCTCCGCTCGTGGGTCAGTCATCGTCCAAGCCCCTCCCTGCATCCGCCTTTGGCGAAAAGCCCAGCGAGATCCTGCTTTGGGATGACGCTCCTCCTGGCTTTATTGAAGGCGCGCACAAAGCATGGCCGGGAGTGGGCGAGGGCGGGGTGAAACTGGTTTCCCGCATCGGCATCCCTTCGATCATTCTTCATCAGCCGCTGGCCCCCGCCAAAAAAAGAAAAGCGGTGATCCTTTGTCCCGGAGGGGCCTATCAGGCGTTGGCCTCCATCGAAAATGGCAACGGCACGCTGGATCCTTTTCTCAAAGATGGGTTCGTCGTGATCGTGCTGAAATACCGTACGGTGCCGAATCCCAAACAGGCCGAGATTGACGCACTGGTTGATGCCAAGCGTGCGGTTCGTCTGGTCCGTCATCGCGCGGCGGAATGGAATATTGATCCGGCACAAATCGGCGTGGTGGGATGGTCGGCCGGAGGCAATCTGACTCTTAATTTGGCAAGCCATACGGATAACGGAAACCCTCAGGCCACGGATCCTATTGAGCGCCAGAGCTGCCGTCCGGACTTTGTCGCGATGCTTTGTCCTTGGCCGACCAGTCGCCCGGCCAGCGGCTACCTCATCTCCAAGGATTCCCCGCCCGCCTTCATTGCTTCGGCCAAGGATGACAAGGCTGCGCCCACCCGATTCGCCACCGGCATCGCCGCGAATTACGAACAGGCCGGGGTGCCTTGCAACCTGTGGGTCATCGAAGCGGGAGGCCACCGTGCCTTCAGTTACGATTCCACGGGAGAGGGATCCCATTGGCGCGAGCGGTTTGTGAAATGGATCCATACCGCCGTCCCTCAAAATCCAACGATCGCCTCCGACGGCGGAGTTTGAGTCGGGATCTAATGACTCGTGAGTCAATCACGGGACGTTGTCACCCATTCCCGGGTTGATACGCCTCACAACGGTCAGTTCCACCCCTTTACCCTGTTTGTGCACTCATTCCGAGTTGCCACTCAAGTTACGCAGACACCTCACCTATGAAAACGCATACGATTCCCTCACTCCTCGTCCTCGCCTTGGGGACTTTGTTTACGTCGGCCAAGCTCCAATCCCAGGTTATATATTCCGAGAATTTCCATAATACTGCGCCCAGCGGAAACATGTATTTGGCCAACTTCGGCTGGAGTGGATATATAAATTCATTGGCGACAACTGTTAACGCTGGAAATGCCTATATCCCTAATCTGGCCGGGAACCCTCCTCCCGACCACGGCTATCTCAGTTTGTCGGGTATCTCGGCCACCTATGGCTTGATAGAAACCTTTTCCAGCATTGATGCGGCGGGTAGCGAGATCACTTGGAGCATGGGCAACAGTGCCACCTCGACCACGCTCCGCCTATTGGTGCAGTCGGGCTCCGAGTGGTATGCCTCCAATGAACTCTTTTCAAATACGGGGACATACACTCAGGCTACTTTTTCGGCCGCGACGTCGGACGATGTTCGTCGGTCGCTGACTTTTTCGACGGCAGCTGAGAATTGGCGGTCGTTTACGCTTACCCCTGGCTCGGAGATGACGCTGGGAAGTATTGCCAGCAGCGCTATATCATCCGAGATCACGGGAATCGGATTTTACGTGACCACGACCAGCGGCACCACCCGGCTTGATTCGCTTGTGGTCACGGCGGCAGTCCCGGAACCTTCGGCCTATGCGGCCCTGTTCGGGGCGGTTGCGCTTTGCGCGGTTGGATGCAGGAGGAAGCGTGCCCGCTTCGAGCAGGCTGCGTAAAGGGTCAATCACCGACCTTGGTTTAATTTTTCCAGTGAGGCTTCTTCCTTGAGGAAAAGGCCGGGGCATACGGCGAAACGGCGGCGCGCTTTCTCTTAAAGCAGGAGAGAAAGCGCGCCGTCGGTTTTGTGGCAACGACATGACATTATCGGAATGGGGGAGTCCGTTTGAGTGGCGCGGGTTCGTCGGTTACGAAGGCGTGATCGATGGACGGGCGTGCAAGATTGTCGTGCCGCCGACGGCGGCGAACGGGAATCCCTGGGCATGGCGGCCGGAGTTTTTTAATGCGTTTGCCGAGGTGGATGCGCAGGTCGTGGCGCGTGGATTTCACTTCGTGTACCTTGATGTGAGCGACCACTACGGCTGTCCGAAAGCCATCGCGCACGGCGACGCGATGTGGCGATTCGTAACGGAACAGTTTGGCCTCGCGAAGAGGTGTGCGTTTATCGCGCTGAGTCGCGGCGGGTTGTTTGCCTACAACTACGCGGCGGCCTTTCCCGGGCGGGTGGCGTGCATCTACGCGGACAATCCGGTGTGCGATTTCAAGAGCTGGCCGGCGGGATGGGGCGGCGGGCCGGGCAGCGCGGATGACTGGGCGAAGTGTCTGGCGGTTTACGGATTCACCGAAGAGCAGGCGCGAGCGTATGCCTACAATCCGGTGGATCGCGCTGACGTGCTCGCGAAGGCGGGGATCCCGATTTTCCAAGTGCTCGGTGATGCGGACGAAATCGTGCCGGTGGAGGAGAACGGCTATGTGCTGCGCGAGCGCTTCAGGGCGGCGGGCGGGACGTATCGCGAGATCATTAAACCGGGCGCGCTTCACCATCCGCATGGCTTGGATGATCCGACGCCGGTGGTGGAGTTTATCGTTGGCTCGGCGTGAGTCGTCACGGTTGCGACCGTGCCGAAGTTCGGAGCGATGAGGGATCCTTGGACTTCCCGGTTGACAGCCTCAGTCTCGCTCGTGGCGCCCGCGGAATTTTCGGGGCGACTCCTTGAGGTTCTTGGTGAACCAAAACGAGAACTGGCTGAGGTGACCGAAACCGGTTTCGTAGGCGACCTCTTTGATGGTGTGTCCGTCGCCCTGCAGCAGCGCGCACGCGGTTTGTACGCGGCGCTGGTTCCAGAATTGC
>JANJTQ010000331.1 GCA_024711005.1 Opitutaceae bacterium
CACCTCGCAAACCGGGACCGTCAACGTCACCATCACCGCGACCAATCGAGCCGGCTCGGAAACCCAATCCCGTACCCACACTTTCGCCGCCGCGCCCGCTGCGATCACCACCGCGACCGCGTTCAAGACCGCGATGGGCACCGCCGCACCCGGCGATGTCGTCGTGCTCGCGAACGGCACTTATACGAATTTCGGCTACTACAAGATGATCAGGAGCGGCACCGCCGCCCAACCGATCATGATTCGTGCGCAGACACCCGGCGGCGTCATCTTCAACGGCAACGTCCAGTTCGAGCTACAGGCGAGCCACGTGGTGCTCGACGGCTTTCGATTTTATGGCAACGCCCGCCCCTCGCCCGATTACGCCTATCCGCCAAAGAGCAGCGGGCTGCTGAAAATCCGCGGCACGGACAACCGCATCACGGAATGCACCATCGACGCCTTCAACCGGGTCGATGCCGCCGACAACGCCACGAAATGGATCCAGCTCAAAGGCGACCGCCACCGCGTCGATCATTGCCACTTCGCCGGCAAGGTCGGCCAGGGGCAGATCGTCGACATCGAACTCGACGGCACCCCGGACCACCACCGCATCGATCACAACGAATTCCGCGACTTCACCTACGGGGCGGGTCTCAACGAATACGAAACCGTCCGAGTCGGCGCGGGCTCGCTCGCCGTGAACACCAACGCCTTCACCGTCGTCGAGGACAACTTCTTCGAAAACTGCGACGGCGAACTGGAGACCATCTCCGTCAAAAGCTCCGACAATATCGTTCGCCGCAACACGCTCCTCAACTGCCGCGGCTCCATCACGCTGCGCCAGGGCAAACGAAACCGCGTCGAAGGAAACACCATCCTGAACCTCGTCGGAAAAACCGAACTCGGCGGCGTGCGCGTCTGCGGCGCCGATCACGAGATCATCGACAACTACGTCCAGGGGACCCGGACCGGCGGACACCACCTCGGGGGAATCGTCCTCATGTCCGGCGAGTATCACCCCGCCACCGACGAATCGACCATGCCGGCGTCGGCCCACTGGCCGGTGAAAAACATCACCGTGCAGAACAACTCGCTGATCAACTGCAAGCAGAGCTTCGTGTATGGAGGCGGCAACTACGGTTTTCCCCCGGAGTCGGCCGCCTTCGTGGACAACTGCGCCCGCAACAACCTCGCCGGCGACGGCCAGTTCAATCTCGTCCGCGTCGTCACCCCGAACGTCGCGCCGTCCCCGGCCTACGTCCCGGACTACACCTACCTCGGCGAACGCTATTACGGCTCGCCGCTCGGCCTCTCGTCCACGCCTTCGGGAGTCGACGCCGACAACGACCCGAACCTCGTCTCCGTCGTCCTCTCCGGCTACACGCTCCACCTCGCCCCGAACGGGCTGAATGCCGGCACGAATGAGACGCGCATCGCCCCGCTCCGCGCCCTTGACGCCGGCCCTCTCGGCTATTCGCCCTGACGGGGCGGCGATCCCGACATCGCCAGCGCCGCCCCCCGCGCCGGACCCGAAGTCGCCCGCACCGTCAACGTCGATGACATCACCAGATCCGTGTAATTCCCCTCGATCCGCGGCTCGTCCAGCAGCAGGCGCGCGGCCGCCTCGCCCAACGCCTCGGGATCCGCGCTCGCCGCGGTGATTCCCGGAACGTCCTCCTCCATCACCCGGGTGGCGTCCACCGCCACCACGCTCAAATCGCCCGGCACGGCGATCTGTTGTTGCAGCAACGTGTTGATCGCGCCGCGCGCCATCAGGCCGTTGTACGCGACGAAGGCCGTGGGAAAATCCGCCCGGTCGCGCAGACGCAACAGCTCGCGCGCGGCCTGCGCCCCCTCGACCCGGTCGCCGCCGTCCTGAAAATTCCAATACGTTTCCAGCGCCGGAAGCCCGTGGTCCTGCAGCGCCTGGCGAAATGCCGCGAACCGCTGCTCGTGGCGAAACATCCCCCGGTTGCCGCCCAGCCAGCCGATACGGCGGTGACCCAACGACACCAGGTGCGCCACCAGCAGACCCAACGATTGTTGCTCGTTCGACTGCACCGAGTGACAGATCCCCGGAAAGCACGCCGACACCGCCACGATGTTTCGCGTATGATTGCGCAGAGTCTGGAGAAAGGTGCGCGACACCTGCCCGAGCAACACCACGCCTTCGCAACCGCGTGCGGAGCGCAGCAGATGCGCGAGCTTGTCGCCGGTCAGGCTGTCCTCCGTGCCCAGAAACACCGAGGTAAACCCGCGCGCCTCCAGCGCCACATGCAACCCGTGCTGCACGTGACTGAAAAAGTTGCTCGCCGTGAAGAGCTTCAAGGGCGCTCGCAGGATAAACCCCACCTGCTTCGGCCGCGCCCCCTCCATCACCTGATCGAGACTCATGCCCTTCGGACTGTAACCGCTCGCCACCGCGTAATCCCAAATCCGCTTGTAGCTCTCGGCATTGATCATGTCCCGGCGCCCATTCAGCGCCAAAGATACAAGTGCTTGAGAAACACCAAGATCCTTGGCGATTTTCTGCTGGGAAATTTTGCCTTTGGTGGACATGGCGGGTTTTTAATAACTACTAACCCAAGCCAACAGCCCGACAAGGCGCAATCCGACGGATCGCTCCGATGGATCCGCCGGGCGCCACCAGAGCGCCTCGGCGCCGTATGTTTCAGGCGGACTCAGTTCCCAACCCCGGCGGCTTCGGGGGTCGCCTCCTCGCCCTCCTGCGGCTGTTCCAACCGGAGCTCCATGCCCAGATTATCGACGCCATCCGCGAGGGTGGGCGTCACTTTGAGTTGGGTCTCGCCGATGCTCATCGTTCCGCTGCGGCCGAAGCGCACCGAGAAACTCGGCAAGGCCCGGATCGCCGTGCCCGGCGTGGACTCAAGCTGCTTGAGAACCGACTCCTCCTCGGCCGGCACCCAGACCTCGCCATGCTGAAGCGTGTTGGCCGCATTGGTGACCAGGGAGTCCAGGCCGACCGTCTTGCCGACCTCGTCGGTCACCGTGACATATCGTCCGTGAACCATCGCCACGGACGTTCCGTCGACTTCTTGGATAACCGGTTTGGCAAAGGCGTACAGGCGCCGTCCGTCCGCCAGCTTGTATCCACCCGTCACGACAACTTCCCCGGACCTGAGCTCCGCCCGCAACGTGGAGCTGAGGATATCCGCGGTCATCGGGCGACGGAGCTCCTCCAACTGCTCGGAGGCGAGTTTCAGCTTTGCATCGTGCTCGATCACGACGGCGCGGGCGGCGATCAACTCGGCCCTCAACTCGGCGTTCTCCTTGATCAGCCGCGCCAGCTCGTCGGCATTCGAATCGGGTTCGGTGTCGGTCTTCACCGGCGCGACCGGACGCGTCGCGGCGGAGGGCTCCGCACCGACGGTCTCCGCGTGCCGCTTGTTGATGATCTGGGCGGTCACCAAGCTGGCGATGAGGGCGGCGAGAAGGGCGGGCAGCGTGTACTTATAAATGTTCATCATTGGGGCTTCGATGGACCGGACGTTACGCCGACAATCACGGTGGATGGCAACCCTTCGTCAACCCGCTTATCCGCACACGGCGTGGCCGCTGTCGCGCGGTTCTCACACGCGGCAGCCCGCGCCGTCCCCTATCGCCTCATCCGGCAAAAGCCCCACGCTTGTTCTTTTGACGGGGGTCCGTGATTGGGATTCGCTTCACCTCCAGTGAGCTTGTCCCAACCCAGACTTCACCTGGCGTTTTCGATTTTGCTCGTATGGACGATCGGCGTATTCGCCGGCTTGGGGACCCATACCTTTCACTACGCGGAAGGCCTTTCGTATTTTTCCAACGACCCCAAGGCCTGCGTAAACTGCCATATCATGCGCGAGCAATACGATGGCTGGCTCAAATCGCCGCACCACGCCGTCGCCACTTGCAACGACTGCCACACGCCGCACAGCTTCATCCCCAAATACCTCAGCAAGGCGGAAAACGGCTACTGGCATTCGAAGGGTTTCACCCTCCAGGATTTTCATGAGCCCATCATGATCCGGCCCAAAAACACCGCCGTGCTCCAGGCCAACTGCGTCGACTGCCATCGGCAAATGGTCCAGGGCATCAACCACCACGCCGGCGACGCCCGCCAGATGCTCGACTGCATGCATTGCCACCGCGATGTCGGCCACGGCCCCGTTCGCTGAACCCGCTTCCTCTCCACTCGCGTCATCACGTCACCGACCTTTCGAACCCCCGCCCGCCATGCCCGAAAACCCCGAACCCTCCGCCGCCCCGGCTCGTCGCACTCTCCCGCTTTGGGCGATCGTCAGCCTCTTTGCCGTCACCGCGCTCGCGACCTTCGCGGCGTTGCTGCTCTACCAGAACATCGTCGCGCGCAAAGCCGAGGCCACCCAGGATGTTTTCCGCGTCGTGCAGGTCGACGACTCCACCGTCGATCCCGAGGTCTGGGGAAAAAACTGCCCGCGCCAATACGACAGCTACAAACGCACCGTCGACATCGTCCGCACACGCCATGGAGGCAGCGAGGCGTTTCAAAAACTCGACGACTTCCCGGTCTGGCGCCGCATCTTCGCCGGCTACGCCTTCGCGGTCGATTATCGCGAAGAGCGCGGCCACGCCTACATGCTCCAGGATCAGTTGGAGACGGAGCGCGTGACCGATTTCAAGCAGCCCGGCTCCTGCCTTCACTGCCACGCCTCGGTCATCCCGGCCTACATCAAGGCGGGCATCGCCGCGGGCGTTCCCGAGGGCAAGGAACACCGCGAGGCCCAAATCCAAAAGGGCTTCGAAGCCGTCTGCGCCATGCCCTACCAGGAGGCCGTTAAAGAGGTCAGTCATCCCGTCTCCTGCATCGATTGCCATGACGCCGAGACCATGAATCTGCGCGTCTCGCGGCCGGCGTTTATCAGCGGCATTCGCGACCTCGCCCGCAGCGATTATCCCACGCCCCACCTCCCCAGCGTCGAACGCTGGCGCCGCGAAAAAACCAAACGTGACTACGATCCCAACATTGACGCGTCCCGCCAGGAGATGCGCTCGCTCGTCTGTTCCCAATGCCACGTCGAGTATCACTTCAAAGGGCCGGGCAAGGAAGTCACCTACCCGTGGTCCAAGGGGCTCCGTGTCGAACAAATCGAAGCCTACTACGACGAGGCCGGATTCACCGATTGGACCCACACCGAAACCAGAGCGAAGGTCCTCAAGGCGCAGCACCCCGAGTTCGAATTGTGGAGCCAGGGCATCCATGCGCGCAGCGGCGTTTCCTGCGCGGATTGTCACATGCCCTACGTGCGCGAAGGAGCGATCAAGGTGAGCAACCACCACGTGCGCTCGCCGCTGCTGAACGTCGCCCAATCCTGCCAGACCTGCCACCGCGTGCCCGAGTCCGAAATCCTCTCGCGCGCCGAGGCCATTCAGGATCGCAACGCCGATCTCCTTCGTCGCAGCGAAGCCGCGCTCATCGCCCTGATCACCCGCCTGGCCGACGCCCGCAAGTCCGGCGTTTCCGACGAGAAACTGGAGGCCGCCCGCGCACTCCAGCGCAAAGCCCAGTGGCGTCTCGATTTTATTTCGGCGGAAAACTCCATGGGCTTCCATGCGCCGCAAGAGGCGGCCCGCATCCTCGCCGAGTCGATCGACTACGCCCGTCAAGGGGAGCTGGCCGTCGACGCCCGCGCCTTGGCCACCCCGGAGCCAAAGACCCCCGGCGCCGGCCGCCCTCCCGCCGGTGACGCACGTTAACTGAAGACAAAATCGCAGGGACCTCAGTCGACGACGAGATACTGCGGACTCTGCGTTAACGTGATCGTCGGGCCCGAGCCGCCCCAGGAGACCGCCTGCGGGATGCCGTAGATCGAATACGGTGTGCCGCTATCCGACGCGGCGATCGGAACGACCAACGCCACACTGGAACCCGTGGTCCAGACCGCGCCGGATCTCCACCAATTCCGGCCAGGCGCTCGCCATGGGTATATTTTCTTGGACGATGATCGCGGCGCCCAACGGGCTGAGAGCTGAAACAGGCAGGGCAGTCCGGTCCGAGCGGCGGACCACCGGCGGCTCGTGGTGCCCGGACGCGCGGATGCGTGTGATGCCGGGACCGAACAACCGCCGAGGATTTCCCGTCTCCAACTTTCCGTTATCCCCTCGTCATCCTCCTGCACGCCGCCGATGCGCCTGCC
>JANJTQ010000016.1 GCA_024711005.1 Opitutaceae bacterium
CACGACCACGTTCTTTGCACCGAGCGCGATCAATTCCCGGTGCAGCGTATAGCCCATCACCCCGGCCTCGTAGCAGCTGTGAACGATCGCCCCGCCCTCGATCATTTTCTTCACCCACGCCAGCAGCCCCTCCTTCGTGAATCGCTGTGCGGGTTGCGGCGCGCAGTCCCCCAACTGGCGCACCACCGTCACCTGCCTTAGGTGCACGTCCATTCCCAACTTAACGATCACTCCCGCCTCGACGGAAGCACTCTCCTCTGCCTTGGTGCTATTCGTTTTATGTTTCATACGCCGGTAGGTTATCCATCCCTCCAACTCTTCCCGGCTTCATGTCATCTACAGCCAACGCGTATGCTGCTCCGTCCTTTTTCGGAAACGCCCCAACGGGCAAGCTCGCCCGGACGCGTGGCTGATCTTTGACGTTGGGCAGAAATCATGGATTACGAGGCGTTCTACGATCAGCTCTTTCGCCCCATCGAGACGACGTTTGGAAAGTTAGATCCAAACACGATTTTCCACATCATGGGATTCGACTGCGGTGGACCGCTAAACTTCAGCACGGTTGGCGTCGAAGCCACGAGCACGTTCGTGACGTATGTTTCGTGCGAGTTGGCTGTGCGCGACGAGCAAGTCGCTTCCAGTGATGGTAGGTTTGAGCTGATGTGCCATTCGAATGACGAAGACTGGGTCCGACTAGTTCTCACCAGCGTCGGTAGGCTCTCGCTCGAGGCACAGCTCGATCATGGGCATACTGTGGACGTTTCACAGATTGTGCCCGACGGCGCTACGCTTCGTGGAATCGTGCTCGAGCGGTTCGCTGCCGTGCAGATCGACCGGGCGGATTTCTGCATCTTGCGCGTGCATGGAATCACGGAAGCCGAGATGCAGATTGTGCGAGAGCAAGGTGCGGAGATGCTGTTTGAGAAGTTGCGGGCTGCTGGAGTATATCCAAATACGGACATTCACCGAGCAGGCGTGGCATGAGAAGGCCCAACCCTGAGAGTTGTGTTGTCGCGAAGCCGACAACACGACTCCTGTTGAACAAGCCCGATGAACACATTGGGCGTTAACGTCCCTTATGCGGATTGTATTTTCCCGCCGACCCTGACCGCTCCCGTTTTCGGAGCGGTATTTTTGTGGACAGCCGCCGACCTGCGCGGCGACTGGCTCGCGCGAGATGGCTTTCCACTGCGGATACGCATCCGTTTTCGCACTTTTGTAGTCACACAGACAAAGCTCCGCCCGCCGGCCAAGGTCGGTTTTATCAATTGATCAGGTTGTATATAGCCATTGGTCATGACGGAGGTCCGCGTGGCAGCAGGCCGATGCATGCCAACGTAAACTTGCGACAATGCGGGCAACACCGCGACCAGTCGGGGCGGGGTGTTGATGCGTGTGCTAGAGCGGTTCAAATAGAGTCATGGCCGTCGGACTGCTGTGTGTAGCAGCCATGCCCGTGTCGGGCGTGCTTCGGGGATTCGCCGCGGATTTTCGAGTCACGCAGCCGACACGGCCGCGGCTACAACTTCATTTGAAATGCTCTAAACGTCAGATCATTGACCATGTGCAACCGGGGATTGCTTTTGGGAACGGGGTAGAAACACGCTCTGCGGATCATGCACCGCATTCCGTTCGCTCACGTTTGCAGCCGGACCGATTTTCAGGACGCCGCCCGGTGGCTTGTCGCGCAGGCGGTCACTCAGGCCGAGGTGCCCGGCGCGATCCGTCCGGAAGCGCATTCACAACACTACCCGCGGCAAGGTGCCGGGATGGAAGGCTTCTGCCGGTTGTTGTGGGGTGCGGCGCCGTTGGTCGCCGGCGGCGGGGTGCTCGATCAGGGGGCATTCTTTCGCGAGGGACTGGGTGCCGGCACCGACGGTCGGCACGCCGGGTTTTGGGGTGAACCGGTCGATTACGATCAACGGTTCGTCGAACATGCCTCGATCGCCTCGGCTTTGTTGCTCGCCAAGGACTGGTTGTTTGACCCGCTTGGCAGTGAGGAAAAAGGCAATGTGATCGAGTGGCTCGGGCGCATTAATCGGTCGGAGGTGGTTCCCAATAACTGGCGGCTGTTTCGCGTGCTCGCCAATGCGGCTCTGCATCGTGTCGGGGGACCGGCCGATCTGGGCCGACTGGAAAGCGACCTCGCGGCGGTCGATGGCTATTATCTGGGGAACGGCTGGTATGGCGACGGGGCGAACGGAGCGCGCGACTACTATAATCCGATGGCGTTCCACTTTTACTCTCTGTTGTTGTTTCGACTTGCGCCGGACTTGCTCGGCGGGAGGGCGCCGGTGTTTATCGAGAGAGCCATGCGGTTTGCGCAGGATTTCCGCCACTGGTTCGCCGATGACGGCGCCGCGGTGCCCTATGGACGAAGCCTCACCTATCGGTTTGCCCAAGGAGCGTTTTGGGGTGCGCTCGCCTACGCGGGCGTCGAGGCGTTGCCGTGGGGCGAAATCAAGGGGCTGTGGATGCGACACTTTCGCTGGTGGTGCGGACACCCGGTGCTGTCGCACGCGCGGACGCTTGCGGTGGGCTACGGCTACCCGAACCTCGTCATGGCCGAGGACTACAACGGGCCGGGCGCGCCGGGCTGGGCGTTGAAGTTCTTCCTGCCGCTTGCGCTTCCCGAAGAGCACCCGTTTTGGCGGGCGGAGGAGACGGCGTGCGACCGGCCCGCCGTGAGCCTTCAACCGGAACCGGGAATGATCTTGCGACGAGATGCCGCTAGCGGACAGGTGGTCGCTTCATGCGGCGGTTATGCGGCCGAATGGCTGAGTCTCTCCGGAGAGAAATACGCGAAGTTCGCCTACTCGACCAAGGCGGGCTTCTGTGTTTCTCACGGGAGCGACGTCGGGATCGACGGAATGCTGGCGCTGAGCGATGACGGGATTCACTGGCGGGTGCGCCGGAAGGGGGCGGACATCCGCATTGAACACGAGTCGCTCATCAGCCGGTGGGCGCCGTTCCCGGATGTATCCATCGAGACGACTCTGACGCTCGAACAAGGAGCGGAGGGCATCGTGCAACTGCGCAGGCATCGGATCGTGAGCGGGCGGAAGCTGTGGACCCGGGAAGGCGGCTTCGCGTTAAACACCACGAATGTATTGCTCATGGGAGAGGCATTGAAGCGTCCGCCGTTTTGCACGATCGACGGCGGTTCGATCGTGCTGCGGCACGAAAACAATGTATCTGGCATCGCGGCGGAGTCGGACTCGCGCACGGCGGCTTGCACGGTGGATGTCCCGAACATCAATCTGCTGCATCCGCGCGTCCGGGTGCCCTATCTCACCGGCGAGTTGGAACCGGGCACGACCGAGCTGAGCTGCCGGGTTTGGATCCGATAAGTGGATTGGGAGGGTGGGGAGGGCCTGCGGGCTGCAAGGCGGGCGATGACGAAGTTTGCATTTTGCACGGCGGGTTTCGGAGGTCTCGGGCGAGTAGGTGGATAACTGGCGTGTGAGAAAACGGTTAGGTTTTGGGACGCGTGTTGGCACGCAACTGGCGGAAGAAGTCGGGTATGAATATGCCAAACGCATTCCTTTTTGTGGGGGTCGGATTTCTCATGGAGCTGCTGCACCTGGTGCCGACGATTACCGGTGTGCGTGAAATGTGGCTCGTTGTGATGGGCGGCGTGCTCTTGTTCACTGGCGGGTTGTTTCTTGCCCAGGCGATTTGGGCATGGAAGAAACCTCGGTTGATCACACCGATGCTGGTGTTGGTGCCGC
>JANJTQ010000086.1 GCA_024711005.1 Opitutaceae bacterium
CCTCGGCCTGGGCCTGCTCGAGTGCGGCGAGTTCCTTCGCCTGGCGGGCGGCCTCTGCGCGGCGCTGTTCGAGATCGCGTTGAAGTTTCGCGAGCTCCGTCTTGGTGAGTGAAGCGTCGGCGGCCGCGGCGGTGTATTGCACGGACAACGCGTCGACCTTCGAACGCGTGTCGGCAAGCGCGGCGGAGGTTTGCGAGAGGGCGGCTTCGCGTTCGCCGAGGGTGGTCTGCGTGGCTTGGAGTTGCTGCGAAAGCTGATCGCGTTGCGCGCGTTCGTCTTCGAGCGACAGCTTCATCATCGACACGATATCGTCGTCCTTGGTCGCCGCGCCCGTGCCAGGAACGGCGTCGGCCGCGGACGACTTGGGCTCGGGAGGCGTGGGCGCGGCCTTCTCCCAATCCGTCAACGCGAGGAGCGTCAGCAAAAGAAAGTCGCAAAGAATGAGGAGCAGCGTGCGATTCATGACGCGAGGGCGCGAGTGATCGAAACGTGATCTGGGGAAAAACGGCCGCGGATGCTCATCGTCATGCCGTGGCGATCACGGGCTTGGACTCGGCCTGACCTTCGATAATGAGGCGGCGTTTATAGGGGCGCACGTGACGGATTTTAACGAGGGCCACGCAGCAAATGCCGAAGAGGTTGGACGAATAGGCGGCGAGCAAGTTGGGTTCGATGACACCGAGCACTTGGAGCACGAGGGCGCTGGCCGTGCCGGCGATGCCGATGTAGAGACCGCCGTCGAAGAGATTTTCCTCGTTCTCCATGAGGCGGAGCTTGAGCAGCGAAGGGGCTTCCTGACGGTCGATCTCACGCATCTTGGCGAGGCAGAAGAGATACATGCCGACTTGCAGCAGGGCAAAGAAGCCGATGGTGAGGAGCGTTGAAATGTCCATGTTAAGCGTGGGAGCCGTGGGCGTGAGCGTGGCAGGGTCGGAAATATTGGCGAGAACGGGAATGGTCAGCTTGAGTTGAAACTCGGAAGGCGCGGGGGTTTTGAGCAGGAACGGCTCGGTCCCCAAAACGAGCAGCGCGGCGGTCAGAGTCGCCAGGATGCCGCTCTTCACCCGGGGCAGTGAAGGGTCCCCGATATCCTCGAAGAGCAAGCGATCCAGACCGCGAAAGATGCAGAAGGCTCCGAGCAGAAAACCGAGATATTTGGCGAGCAACGCCAGCTTCGGGTAGAGCAACGCGGCCAGCGTGATCGGACCGAACGACGGGGCCGGCTGGCGGTTGACGGGGACCTGGCGCGAGAGCAATTGCTCCGTGGCGCCTTGGCCGAGCGTGAGCGCGAGTTTCAGGTCCTCCATGCCGGCCCGGCCGTATTCCAAGAGGTAAGTCGCCACGCGATCGGCCGAGCCGGAAAGAAGCGCCGCCGTGTAAATGATGGGCAGATCGTCCGGGGTGACGCGCGCAAGCTGGGCGAATTCACCGACGGTTTTCACGCCACCCGTCACCCGCAACAGCGAAGCCAGTTGGATCCAGTCGAGTCGTTTGCCAAGCGAGAGCAAGTCGATGAAAACCGGCTCCAGTTCGCCGAGTCGGTCGGCGCGCACGGCGTTGTCCGCCAGTTCACGCAACTCGCGCTGAAGTGCGACGGAAAGATGTTCGCCTTGATAAAGCAGCGCCGAAAGCAACACGACCGCATCAAGCGTTTGTCCGCCGGGTCGGGTCGCGGGAATGAAACGCTCGGCCTGGCCCACCTCGCGCACATGCAGGAGCGTCTGCACGCCTTGCGAGCGGGAATTTCGCAAGTAACCGAGGAGATTGGTGCGCGCCTTCTCGGTGATGAAGAACGTCAGCACCGGCGTGCTTTCGGTGCGGCCGGTATTTTCCTTGAGATTGAAAAGCGGATCGAGAAACGGATCCCAGCCGCCCCAGGGCACCAGTTCGGCCTGACGATGCGCGGCGTTGTCAAGGGCGAGTGCCAGCACGGATGCCTCGGGATCGCCCAAGGTGCGGGCGGCGGCGAGAACGAGTGTGGCGGGACCGGGTTTTTCGCGATCGAGCAATTGCCGACCATGGCGCGCCAAAGACGGGGTGCCGACACCCGCCGCCGTCAGGAGAGCGGGTGTAACCGACTTGAGGTTAACCGGCACCACCCATGCCGCGGCCAGCAGAAGCAGGCCGGCGATGATCCAGATCACAACGGGTCCGGAACGTGGGTGGGTGGAGGAACTCATGCGCGACGCAGTATTCATTTGCCGCGCGCGCATGGCAAATACACGTTACGCGGCCTCAACATAAGACTAATGGCTCTGCGAATTGTTCATTACAACGACCCCGTGCTCCGTAAAAAGGGAGAGCCCGTAAAGGTCTTCGACACCTCCCTCGCCCTCTTGTCGGAGCAGATGCTGGCGACCATGCACACCGCCGCCGGCATCGGCTTGGCCGCGCAACAAATCGGGAAGGCGCTTCAGTTTTGCGTTATGGATCTGCGCACCACCGATCGCGATTTCACATGGGAATTGGATGGTGCCAAACCCCCGCTGGAACTGTTCATGCCGCTGGCGATGGCCAATCCCGCGATCACGATCCTGCCATCGGACAAAACGGTTTACGAAGAGGGATGCCTGTCGTTTCCCGATATTCGGGGCGATGTGATCCGGCCCGATGCGATTCGCGTGACGTATCAGGATCTGCAAGGAACGCCGCACACGCTCGCCTGCAATGGGCTGCTCGCCCGCTGCATCCAACACGAAGTCGATCATCTCAACGGAACGCTCTTCATCGATCGCATGGAGAAAAAAGTCCGCTCCGGGATTGAGAAGGAAATCAAGGAACTCGCGAAAAAAACGCGCGAGGAAAGCGAGGCGTCGGATGCCTCCACCCCGTAGCGACTGATTCAACGTAGCGGGGAGCGTGAGCGACCCGTAGTCGGAATAAGTCGGTCACTGCTCCCCGCTGTCGGTTTCCGCATCCTGAGATAGTTTGCAGTTTGCCTCCCCTCGCCTCGCGCAGCGCCTCGCGCTTTGGTTCACGGAAACCTCCAATCCTCTTCCCATGAGCCAAAAATCCGACGGCATGAACTACGCCCCGCAAGGCAAACCCCGCCCCGTGGTCAAATCCGGTGAATTCATTTTCGCGGCCGTACACCTCGATCACGGCCACATCAACGGCATGTGCAATGGCCTCACCGAAGCGGGCGGCGAACTCAAGTGGGTGTACGATGCCGATCCGAAGAAGGCGGAGGGCCTGCTCGCCCGGTTTCCGCAGGCCAAAGCTGCCCGTTCGCTCGACGAGATTCTTGCCGATCCCGATGTAAAGCTCGTCGCTGCGGCCGCCATCCCCAATCTGCGCGGCCCTCTTGGCTGTCGCGTGATGGAAGCCGGCAAGGATTACTTCACCGACAAAACGCCGTTCACCACTCTCGACCAACTCGCGGATGCCCGCGCCGTCACCGCTCGCACCGGACGCAAATACGCAGTCTATTTTAGCGAGCGCCTCCACGTTGAATCCGCCATGTATGCAACCGAACTCGTACACCAAGGCGCGATCGGTCGCGTGATCCAGGTGATCGGCCTCGGACCGCATCGCCTCGGCACAGGCCGCCCGGACTGGTTCTTCAAAAAAGAGCAATACGGCGGCATTCTGTGCGATATCGGCAGCCACCAATTCGAACAGTTCCTTACCTTCACCGGCGCGACCGACGCCACCGTCACCCACGCCGCCGTGGCCAATTATGCGAATCCCGGAACCCCGGAACTCGAGGACTTCGGAGAGGCCAATCTCCTCGGCAACAACGGTGCGACGAACTACATCCGCGTCGACTGGTTCACCCCGGCGGGCTTGAGCACCTGGGGCGACGGTCGTATGACCATCCTCGGCACCAAGGGCTTCATCGAATTACGCAAATACGTCGATATCGGCCGCGATAAAACCGGAGATCACGTCTATCTGGTCGATGACAAGGGCGAGCACCACATCCACGTCGCCGGCAAGGTCGGCTTCCGTTTCTTTGGCGAGCTGATCCTCGATTGCCTCAACCGAACCGAGAAGGCGATGACGCAAGCCCACGCGTTCAAGGCCGCCGAACTCTGCCTCAAAGCTCAGGCCGCGGCGCACAAAATCGCCTGACTCAGGCGAACTTGTAGCCGCTTTGTGTGTCCGTGCCCGCATGCCGCGCACGTCATTTTCATTTCTCGCTTACAAAAGCAGAAGGGAAAGGACGTGCGCTTTCCATGTCCGTAGACCAAGCTCATGACATCGCCGCAACCCTGCGTCATCGTTCCTCCCCCTATGAAATCCCTCAAAATCCTGTCTGCATTGTCCGTCGCCAGCACCTTGGCCGTATGCGCCCACGCCCAAGCATTCTTCCAAGCCTCCCTCTGGGCGCCCGAACCGCAGCTCGTCCCCGCCACGGAAGACGTGTCCGGTATCCGCCTTCAGATTTACGGCGAGAACCGCAACGTCCGCGGCGTTGACATCGGCTTCGCCCATTCGACCACCGGCGACTTCGTCGGATTTGGCGGCCTGTTCACCCTCTACAATCATGTTGGCGGAACGACCACCGGCGTTCAGTGGGGCGCAGTCAACTACACGGAAGGCGAGGTCACGGGCTGGCAAAGCGGCTGGTTCAACATCAGCTCGGCCAAGGTCACCGGCCTCCAAACCGGTCTCGTAAACTGGAACGACACCTACAGCGCCGACCTCTCCGGCGTACAACTCGGTTTCGTCAACATCGCCAAGCATGTGCACGGCGTCCAGCTTGGCTTCATCAACTTTGCCGACACGCTCAAGGGCGTCCAGATCGGCCTCTGGAACCAAGTCGACTCCCGCGACTGGGATCAGTTCGATCCGCTCCCGAAGGTTTTCCCCTTTATCAATATCGGCTTCTGATCATCGGACTGACCGATCGGTTTGCTTGCGCGCCCCGGGGATATTCCCGGGGCTTTTTGTTGTTCAAAATACGTCCGGCCCATTGATGACAACTTCGCTGTGCGCCGAGACCTCCGATGCAGTTCCGACGGAAACGCGGCGCCGAATAACGACAATTCCCTTCGAGGCAGGAAGGTTGGCACTGGCAAGCGAGACAATCACGAGCCTAGGTTGGCACCATGTCTTCCATCGCAACCCGCACCGGCGACGAAGGCACGACCGGCCTCCTCTATGGCCAGCGCGTGCCCAAGGACCACCCGCAGATCGAGGCCGTTGGCGCTTTCGACGAGCTCAACGCCTCCATTGGCTTCGCCAAGGCGACCTGCCCCGACGCCACTCTTCGGACGGAGCTGGAGCACATTCAAAAAGATCTCATCAACCTCATGGGTGAACTCGCCTGCGCCGAGGCCGACACCGCGCGTTATGCCGGATCGAAATTCCCCAAGCTCACCGACAAAGATCTCGCTCGCATCGACGCCGCCGTCGTCGCGGTCGAGGCGCAGAACATAAAATTCGATGGCTGGGCGACGCCCGGCGCCAATCTGCACGCCGCCGCGCTCGATCTCGCACGCAGCGCCGCGCGCCGCGCCGAACGCCGCCTTGTCGGCCTGCCCGCCCAAGGTCGCACCGTACGGCCTGTGATCGGCCGCTACGTCAACCGTATGTCCGACTTCCTCTGGCTCCTCGCCCGCAAGGCGGAGATGTGACGTCTCCATCCGGAACAAAGGTCAAAAAAAACGCCCGGCTCTTTCGAGCACGGGCGTCTTGCATCCAAAATCTGGTTACATGTCAGAGCAGATCGGCCGCGAGTTCGGCGAGTTTGGAGCGTTCGCCCTTCATGAGTTTCACGTGTGCCGAGAGCGCGTGGCCCTTCATGCGGTTATGGCAATAGACCAAGCCGTTGCTGCGTGAATCCACGTAGGGATTATCGATCTGCGCCGGGTCCCCGATCAACACGATCTTCGATCCTTCGGAGATACGCGTGATCACCGTCTTGACTTCGTGCGGCGTGAGTTGCTGCGCCTCATCCAGAATGAAGAAGCGGCGGGCAATCGAGCGTCCGCGAATAAAAAACAGCGCCTCGACCTCAACCAGACCGCTCTTGATGAGTCGCTCGTATGGTTTCACCGGGGCGGCCGAACCGTGGCCGCCGCCGCCATGGCCGTTGCCACCGGAGACAGACTCCTGGCGCGAAACTTCCAGGGCGCTGGGCTGCTTCTTCTGCTGTTTCTTTGAAACCTTCTTCGCGGCGAACTGCGGATCCTTCGCCGGCTTCGAGGGCATGAGCACCTCGAGCGCATCGAAGTAGGGCTGCAACCAAGGCTTCATTTTTTCCTCCATCGTACCGGGAAGGAATCCGATGTCCTTGCCCAGGGCCATGACCGGACGCGAGATCGAGACGCCGTCGTAGAGCGAGCGGTCGTCGTGTGTCTGGTGCAGGGCGCAGCCGATGGACAACAGAGTCTTGCCGGTGCCGGCCTTGCCGAAGCAGGTGATGAGCGAAATGGAATCGTCAAGCAGCGCGTCCATGAAGAACTGTTGTTCGAGATTGCGCGCGCGGATCGAAATGCCGCCGGGAGCCTTGATGCTTTCGGGGATGCGCAGACGTTTGACCAATCCGTTGCCATAATGGCGGGCCGGCATGGTCTTGCCCTCGTCGGAACGGAGCAGGACGTATTCGTTGAGGTAAAGGCCGGCGGCGCTTGCTTCGCCCAGATCAAACTCACCCTCGGAGCAGAAGCGTTGGATCTCGTAGATCGTGACCGGAATCTCGCGGTAGGCGTTTTCGTCATCCGCCTCCGGCACTTTGTCGTTGAGATAGTCCTGCGCCTCCAAGCCGACGGCGCGGGCCTTGAGAGCAACGTTCACATCCTTGGTAACCAGGATCGTCGGAGGCGTGTAGCGCTCCTGAACGAACAGGGCCGACGCGATGATCCGATTATCCTTTTTCGAAAAATCGGAGAGTACCGCGCGCAACTTCTGCATGAGCGGCGCCTCGCGCATCGCGACGCTGTCCGCCATGTAAGGGTTGATGATGACCGAGAGCGTCCCGCCAGTCTCAAGCTTCACGCCCTCGTGCATCGAGCGCGAATCGGGCAAGAGTTCGGAGAGGATGCGGTGCACACGGCGGGCGTTGCGCCCGCGCTCGGTGGACTGCTCGGTCTTGATGGCATCAAGCTCTTCCAAAACCTCGACCGGGATGGCCAGGTTGTTGTCCTCGAATTTAAAAATCGACTGCGGGTCGTGGAGGAGGACGTTGGTGTCCAAGACGAAGGTCTTAGCCTTTGCAGAGACCTTGAGCTGCGTTTTTTTAGAGGCGATTGCCCCGCTCAGGTGTTCCATTAGTTGTGGATAACTTGTGAATAAGGAGGCTGCACGGATCGGTGGATTTGTCCATGCAAGACATGCGCCGGTTCCAAAAAGTTTCGCCACCGTCGTGTGTCGTCATCGCGATCACGAACGCACCGGGTTCATGGCCAGCGTCATGCATACGGTCGCCACGGTTCCTCGCCCTCGGCGCGCGGCTTCACTTTCACCGGCGCCCAAATCCTTAGCAAATATTCCGCAAGATTGCGGAGGCTGACTCGACGCAGACCCTCGCGCTGCGCGGCCTCACGAAACGGTGACGCCACGGCGGAACGCTCTTCGTAGTAGCGCCATAATTCTCCCTCCAGTTCCATCGCCGCTACATGAGGATCGCGCGCGCGCTCGGAAATGCCGGTCACTTTCCCCTGCCAGTGCCGCTTCTCGTCGGGCTCCCGCTGGAGATAATCAAAGACCATTTGCTCGGCACGGTTGAGACTCATTTTGCGGAAACGTGCGCACGCTCCGCGGAAAAACAACCGCAAAGCCGGCGATCCATCGCGTCATTGCTTTTGCTCGCCGGCCATCTAGCTTCGTCGCTTCATCACATTCCGACATGTCGCCCAAATTTAAGGAACAACTTCCGGCAGTCTTCACGACCGTTGTGCTCATCGCCCTCGTCCTCGGCGGCGGCGCCTATTATTTCAATACCCGCGTGACCGCGATCCAGTCCGCGCAGCAGGCGGAACTCGAAAACCTCCGTCAACAGCACGCTGCCGAGTTGCAAGCATCAGCCGAGCAAACGCGCCGCCAAATCGACGCCGTCAACACCCTGCTCAAGGATGCCATCGAAAAGCGTTCCGCCGACGCCTTCTTGAGCGAAGAAGAATTCGCCAAAACCAACGAAGCGAAGGTCGCCCAACTCGCCGAGGCCATCGCCCAAAAAATCCAGCCGTTCAATCCGCTGCCCAGAACGCCCGAGGACGCCGAGCGCGTTCAAAACGAGCAGATCGACAAGGTCTCCAGCCGACTCTCCGGACGCATCCAACCCATCCTCGCCGCCATCGCCGAAGATCAGAATCTCACTCGCGAATCGCTCGCCGCCTACAGCCAGAGGATATCCGATCAAGTGGGCATCATCCTCACCACCGAGCTCGCGAAAAACCAGGTCCTCAACAACAACCTCGCCGAGACCCAGGCCGTCGCCCGCGAATCGCTCGCCCTCTCGCACGAACTCACCGCGCTCTACCTCAGCTCGCTCAAGGATCAGGGTATTCTCACCCGCCTGCTCACCCTCCCCGCCAATGTCGTGCGCGACGCTTCCCAGTTCAGCATCATCAACAGCGGCGAACGCAAAAAGAAAGAGGAGGAGCTCATTAATCGCATGGCCGAAATTCAAGAGCGCCTCGACGCCCAACTCGCCGCCTCCCCGAAAAAATAAGCAAGCCGCTTAAAACGACCAAGCCGCTCAACGCGTCCCCCCCGACTCTTCCCTCAAGCCACGCTTTGAATCGCGTGGCTTTTTTCTGAACTTCTTCCGCAGTCCACCCGTCTCTCCTGTCATGATCCGACACCTTCTCCCTTTTGCCGCCGCCCTGATCTTGGTTGCAACGTCCGCCTGCAAACGCCCGGAAAGCCGCGTCGTTGCCGGCGACCGCACGCAGACGCTACACCTCGGCAATCTCGCCGAACCCGCCGATCTCGACCCGCAACTCGTCACGACGATCAACGAAGCTCAGATCGTCATCTGCCTGATGGAGGGGCTCACCGCGATGGACCCCAAAGATGCCCATCCCGGGCCCGGCGTCGCCGAGCGCTGGTACGATTCCGACGACAAACTCACGTGGACTTTTCATCTTCGCACAGACGCCCGTTGGTCCAACGGCGACCCTGTGACCGCCCGCGATTTTGCCTATGCTTATCGCCGAATGCTCTCGCCCAAACTCGCCTCCCAATACGCCTCGCTTCTCTACTGTTTGCGCGGCGCTGAGGCCTTCAATACAGGCAAGCTCACCGATTTCTCCGAGGTGGGCGTGCGAGCGATTGATGATCACACCCTCACGCTCACGCTGCACACGCCCGTCGCTTATCTTCCGGCCCTCGTCATGCATCAGGCGTGGCACCCGGTCCATCCAGCCACCATCGAGAAGTTCGGCAAGATGGAGGAACGCGGCACCCGCTGGACCCGCCCCGGCAACTACGTTGGCAACGGTCCGTTCACTCTCGCGGCATGGGAACCGAATCAGCTCGTGCGTCTCGTCAAAAGCAAAACCTACTGGGACCGGGATGCCGTACGCCTGAACGAGGTCAACTTCTACCCCATCGAAGACCGTGTCACCGAGGAGGCATCCTTCCGCGCCGGTCAGCTTCACGTCACCGGTACAATCCCGCCCGACAAAATTGCCACCTACCAACGGGAGAATCCGCAATTCCTCCGGCAAGAGCCAACATTCGCGACTTATTATCTGACTTACAACACGACCAAGGCCCCGCTCAACGACGCTCGTGTGCGCCGGGCGCTTGCCCTTGTCATCGATCGTCCGGCTCTCTGCGAAAGGGTTCTCCGCGGGGGTCGCGTCCCGGCCTATAACCTCACGCCACCTGGCATCGCCGGATACGAGTCGGCGCCCGGCTTCAAGGAGGATGTGGACGAGGCCCGCCGCCTGCTTGCCGAAGCCGGCTTCAAAGACGGCGCCGGTTTTCCGCGCATCGAACTCCTCACCGCCAAAGGAAGCAGCAGCCAGATGCCCGAAGCCATGCAGCAGATGTGGCGTACCCATCTGGGCATCGATATCGCGATCGTACTCCAGGAAAGCCGCGTCCTTTTCGATTCGTTGCGCACGCACAGCTATGACCTGTCCATCGCCGGCTGGGTGGGCGATTACCTCGATCCAAGCACGTTCCTGGACCTGTTTCGAACCGGCAATGGCAACAACCACACCGGATGGAACAGCCCCGCCTACGACAAGCTCATCGCCGACGCCCTCACGGCAGGCGACGACGCCCTCCGCTATCCGCTCTACCACCAAGCCGAGAAACTCCTGATGACCGAGATGCCCATCGGGCCTCTCGTGTATGGACGTCGCAACTACCTCGCCCGGCCCAGCGTAAAAGGATGGGAACCCAATGTCCTCGACATGCATCCGCTTAAGGGAGTCCACCTCGATCCGTAGGCGACGACATGAGGCAAGCTCGTGGACGATGGCTGAAGAAACCTGGCCTCGTCACCTCCCAAGAAACATGTCCCTCCCCGAGCACGCCAACCCAGTTTCTTGAGGTTCCAGCCCGTGCCGCATGCGCCGCAGTCGCCGTGCTCGGCCGCGACTGTCGACTCCAAGACTAATTTGCGGCCCATGCTGCATGGTGCCACTTATGGGTCGAGCACGTTAGCTTGCGATCACATGCACAACCGATCTCTGTCGTTTCGTCGCGAATCCATTCCGCATCAATTGGGCGCGATTCCGAATAACGCCCGCCAACATTTCCCCCGCTTGTGCTTAGTCGCCGTCTCCGTCTTCCCTCAGTCATTATCGTTATCACCGCGCTTGGCGTGAGCGCTTGGCTGTTGCTGAAACCGAGCACCGAGCCTCAATCCATCGAGAAGCTGGCTTCACGGGTAACACCGGAATCTCTTGTCGATGCATCTGCACGGACGTCCACCTCAGCGACTAAATCTCCCGCCTCGGGAACGCCCGACACCGCCGTCGACGCTTCCTCATCCCGCGCATCCCAGCCGCCCAAGGGATCGACAGCCATCGACGTCATTTTATCTGACCCCGCACTCGATACAATCAACGCAGCCCGGGCCCTCGGCGGCTTGGTACAAGATCAGACGCTTACTCAAGCAGAACGTGCCGAGGCACTTGCTCATCTGCTAAATCTTTCAGCAGGCAAGGAGTCCGAGTTGCTTCTTCCGCTGCTTAAATCGCCCAAACTGCCCAACATGCTTGCACTCACCATTCTCACTGACGCGTTGAACAGCCCGCCAACCTGGCAAGTTGACGCGTGTTTAGCAGTGATGGAGCGGCCCTCAGGAAAAGAGCTTAAAACGGAAGCCCGGGAGCACCTCGCCTTCTTGGTTGATGGAGATCACGGGGACGACCTGAACGCTTGGATCGTTGCGGCACGCAACATGCGCTCAAAATGGGAAGCCTCCGATAAGGAGTGACAAGATTGGTCGAGGTGGTGGCGTAACCAGTCCCCGGCCGGCGGGGATTTGATATTCGGTCACTTGCGCCCGAAATCGGGCTCAATTTTACGGTTCTTACGTCACAGCAGCGGAAGTCAGGTGAGTGGCGTCAAGAGGGACAGGGCATCCAGGGACAAAAAAGCCGCCCTCCGAATAACTCGGGGGCGGCTCTCGAATGAATGCGTAATGGATTATGGGATGTCCGGGCCAGTGAAGATGACATCACCCGAAAGCATTGTTCCTCCGGTCAAAACCCGGAAGAATCCACGACCGAAGGCATTCGGGCTGGTACCCGAGGGTAGCTGGAGCAAAACACCCTCGTAACTGACCTTGCGCTTGTCTTGTAAAACAAATCCACCTGAGAACTGCCCCGTAGCGGGATTAACTTTGACCGTCCATTTGCTTGGATTGGATGGATTCGGATCGTTGGGGGCGACAGATACCCGACTCCTTGCATCCATGTTTAGTGACACAGGAAGCATGTCTGTGTTGGAGCCGGTATTGGACACTCCTCCCGCCTGATCAAAGACCACCGAGAAGTTACCAATTTCCTGCGAGTCCGTCGCGGTGACGAGGCCCAACGGCCCGAGCAGATAAGATCGGTTTGCCGCAATCCAAGGTTCCATGACCACTTCAACACCAACCGGACCAAAGCCAGCCGGATAAGCTTTGTCTTTGGGAAGCGCAGGCTTCGACCAGTAGAAATCCAACCCGGCCCCGGTCTCAATATGGTAAAGGCCCGTTCCAAAATTCTGCGGACTGAGCGGCAGCCAGCCAGCCAAGAAGCCCAACCGATTCGAGTAAAGCTGCACATAAGGACGGTAGGTCCCATTAGCGCTCACATCAGATGAGACTGCTGCGGTGACCGCAGTGCCATCGGCCAATTTACCCCTCAGTCGGAGCAGTCCCTTGCCATCGATTTTTACAAGACCATACCCGGAGCCCTCTGGCCCGTCTGTCGGATTCGTAAAGGCCATCGTATAGGTTCCAGCCCAAGGAGCGGGCGTGATCGCAGTGTAGGTCTTCATCTGCGTGCCGTCGGTCCCAACGTCACCTATAAGGCCATCAGTACCGGTCAAAGTAGCCGTCATGGTCGCGTCCGCGTTCACCGTGACGTTCAGGGTCAAGGAGCCAGCCAACGAAAGCGAAGCCCCTCCTGAAGTCGGAGCCGACACCGAATCGAGCACCAGCAGGCCCCGCAGGCCATAAACCTTATTTAGATAAGTGAGCTTGCCCGAGAATGCACCGGTGGTGTTTCTCGCCAAAAGCGCGACTTTGCCCACCGGCACGCCGGAACCATTCACCAACAGGCCCTCAAATGCACCCGAGATAAGCGCGGGATAAGCTTGAACCGCTATGATGTAATCATGCACAGCTGTTTTGGTCTTCACGCCATCAGTAACCGTAACCGCCCAATAGGTAATTCTGTAAGTTCCGGCTTTGTTCACGCGGCCGGTGATGACCCCTGTCGTTTTATTGAGTACCAGACCGGACGGCAATCCCGCGGCGTAGTAGGTGATGGTTGTGGCGGGTGGCAGT
>JANJTQ010000089.1 GCA_024711005.1 Opitutaceae bacterium
TTTGTTCGGCCAGATATTCGGCGGCGACAGCGGTCACGAGGGAGAACCGGCAAAACTCACTCGCCTCCCATCGGACGCCGCCCAGCGGCGGATGCGTCCAGCGACCGGTGAGGGCGAGCGCCGCCAACCGGTAGATCTCCCGCTGACCGAGGCGTTGGATCGCCTCCTCGAGGTTGTCCACCCGGCGGTGGCCGGCCGCAAAATAAGCCGAGTTGGCCAGACGCAACGTGGAGGTCGCCAGCGCGGTGTCCACCCTCACGACCGCCTCGAATTCACTGACCGAGGAATCCGCGTGGGACAGAACCTGGAGAATGCGCGGGATCAACACCGGGGCGGCGGGCAACCCGAGCGCCTGATCGCACACTTCTTCGAGCGAGGGAATCATGGGAGCAACCGCCTGCCCGTAACAAGCAGGCACCCGTATACGGTATCCGGAACCTGGTGACAATTCTCAGGGAGGAGCATGGGGAGCCGCTTGCGCATGGTCTCTTTCGACACATTGCCGCGAAAGTTTACCGGCTTGAGCGGAATATTTGGTCGATCCTCCGCGAAAAACCCGTGCGATTCATTTGCTCTCGCATGCATCGAAGCGATCGAACGCCTCGCGCAGCGCGTCGAGTTTCAGCGGCTTCGTCAGGTAGTCGTTCATTCCGGCGCCAAGGCACTTGTCCCGATCCTCGGGCATCGCACTTGCGGTGAGCGCGATGATCCAGGGCTGGTGAACAGGGTTCGACTCGGTGCGGATCGCCCGGGTGGTTTCCATGCCGTTCATCTCCGGCATGTGCCAGTCCATGAGTACGACTTCGTAATCATGGCCGCGCAACGCCTCCAGGGCCTCGACTCCGTTGCTCACGACTTCACCGCGATGGCCCAATTTGGTGAGCATCGCGAGCACGACCTGTTGATTGATCCGTTCGTCGTCGACCACGAGCACTCGCAAGCCCACCGAGCGTCCGGCGGATGAAGGCGGAGCCGCCAGCGTCTCCTCGGGCCGGACATCCGCTTCGCCGACGACAATCGTGCAGCGAAAAGTGGAACCGACCCCGACCGTGCTCTCCGCGGAGACCTCGCCGTCCATCAACTCGGCAAGACGCCGGCATATCGCGAGGCCCAGCCCCGTGCCGCCGAAACGGCGTTGCGTGGACACATCGAGCTGACTGAAGGCCTTGAACAACAGTTGCTGCTTTTCGTGAGGAATACCCATGCCGGTGTCGCGCACGGAAAATTGCAGGCGCAGTTTGCCCGGCGTTGCATACGGCAACACGGAGACCGCGATCTCGACCTCGCCCCGTTCGGTGAACTTGATCGCGTTGCTGACGAAGTTACCCAGCACCTGCCGGACGCGTCCCGCATCGCCACTAACCAAATCCGGCACGTCTTGCGCGATCGACATGTGCAAGCGCAACCGCCGGGCCTGCGCCCGGCCGTGGAAGAGTTGCAACGTCTCCCGCACGCACCGCCCCGGGCTGAAGGGAATGTTCTCCAGCGCCAACTGGCCCGACTCGATGCGGGAGAAATCGAGGACGTCGTTGAGAATTGAAAGCAGGCTGTTGCCGGAGGTGCGGATCGTCTCGAGCGAGATGCGTTGAGCGGGCGTCAGTTCGTCTTCGAGCAGCAAGTCGGCGGTGCCAAGCACGCCGTTCAACGGCGTGCGGATCTCGTGGCTCATCATCGCGAGGAAACTGCTCTTCGCCTGATTCGCCGCGTCGGCGCGCAGGGCGAGCACATTGGAGCGATCCATCGCGTCCAACAACTGGGCATTCGTTTCCTGCAACCGCGCCTGGGCCCGGCGCAACACCTCTTCCGTGCGTTTATGTCGGCGAATCTCGTCCGCCATGCGCGCCTGCGACTCCATCACGATGCTGCCGCTCTCCTGCACCATGGCTTCAAACCTGCGGGACTTCTCCTCTTCGTGACGCCGGGCGTGCTCCGAACGCGCCAGCCTCAGGCGCAGGCGTTCCCGTCGTCGCAGCTGCAGCCCGAGACCGGCCACCTGCCCGCCCAGACAAATGGAAAAAATAACCAGCCCCGCAGCCGCCGTCCACAGCCCCGCCGAGGCCGCCGCGACCGCCAGCACGCCCCCGCCCAAGAGGACGCCCCGGCCGTCGGCATGAAATCCCAGAAGCGCGACCACTAAAAACAGGACCTCCGGCCGGCCCGTGAGACGAAACATAATCGCCCCCAAAATCGCGGGGGCCACCGCCTCGATCAACCGCGTCGCCACAAGATCCGGTTTCCACCTCACCGATACAACCACCGTGATGGCCACGCCCGCGGCCAGCACCGCCCGCCACGCGCCGTGTTTGAGCAACACCGACAAGACGAGAATCACCCCGGCCAGCACCATCGTGATCCGGCGAAGTCGCCTGCCCGACAGCACCCGGTAGGCGGTCACGTCGCGGCCGATCACGGCGGATTTATCGACGTCGAGGTAGCAGGACGTTGGAGTACCGGATTCAAGGCGCTTCATGAACCTTCGGGCCATCGGAACAGTCGCCCGGAACTTGAGCGTAATTTTAGATGTGCCGACGTCTCCCGTGGACAATTCCGTTGGGCCTATGAAGCAGGGGGAAGGCTCGCCCCCACAAAATCACGGTTAACCGCGCCTTAACCTTCCGCTTCCTCGTGACCCGTTTCCGCTCACCGGAGCGCCATCTCCCGGTCGAGCACCTGACGCAACATACCGCCCAGCGTCGCCAGACTGAATGGTTTTCCAACGATGACCGCATCGCCGGTCTGCTCGATATCCCGGCGCAACTCCGGAGGCACATGGCCGCTGGCGATCACCAGTCGCGTCGCCGGTCGCTTACGGCGCAAATACTCCCGCACCTGGAGCCCGCTCAACCGCGGGAGATCCAAATCCAATACCACCGCATCCACCGGTTCGTTTTGCTCCAGGAAACTCATCGCCTCCGCTCCGTCGGCGGCTCTGAACACCCGATAGCCGCTGCTTTCGAGCGTCGCGCACAACAGGTTGCGCACGCTCGGCTCATCCTCCACCACCAGGATGGTTTCATGCCCCCGGGGAATCACTTGGGGAGACGTGGTCTCGATCACCCCCGTCGCCGCGCCCGCGTGTTCCAGCAGCGGCAGGTGGATCAGAAAAGTCGTCCCCTCGCCCGGAGCGCTGCGCACGTCAATCAACCCGCCGTGACTGGAGATGATCCCGACGACCACCGCGAGGCCAAGACCGGTGCCGTTATTTTCACTTTTCGTGGTGAAGAACGGCTCAAAGATTCGCGCCTTCACCTCCGGGCTCATGCCACAGCCCGTGTCGGACACCTCGAGCGTCACGTATTTTCCGTGCACATCGGCGCCCTGCCGGGCGAGTTCGGCGCCGGATTGCAACCGGGTGCGCAGGATCAGCGTCCCTCCTTCGGGCATCGCGTCACGGGCGTTCACGCACAGATTCATGACCACCTGTTGGAGCTGGTTGGCATCGGCCCTCACCGCCGGCAGCGAAGACCACGCATCCACTTGAAATTCGATGTCTCGAGGAAATGTCTCCCGCAGCAGCCGCACGACGTCTTCCACAACCCGATTGAGGTCGAGTTGCAGGACACCGTCCTCCGGCTTGCGACTGAAGGTGAGGATCTGCCGCACGAGCGCCGAGGCGCGTTTGGTGGCCTCGTGAATCTCGCGCAGGTAGCGCGGGATTTTTTCGTCCTGGCACGAGCGTGCCAGCGCCATCTCGCAAAACCCGCTCATGATCGCGAGGAGGTTGTTGAAATCGTGGGAAATGCCACCGGCCAGCGTGCCCAGAATCTCCATTTTCTGCGACTGACGAAGCTGGGCCTCGAGGAGTTTTCGCGCGGTGATGTCTTCGCGCAGGCACAACAGATGGGTGATGCGGTCGCGGTGATCGTGGATCACCGAGACCTGCGCCGATTCCCAGCGAGCCTCCCCTCGTTTTGAAATCGACTGAAATTCCCCCCGCCAGGTTTTGCCTTCGCGCACGGTGCGCAGGAACGCCGCGTAGTCGGCATCGTTGGTGAAGCCCGTGCGCAACACCTCGATGTTTTGCTCGAAGATCTCCTCCAGCGTGAGACCGGTCACCTGGGTGAAACGAGGGTTCACGTATTCCACGCGACCATCCGGCATCGTGAGCACGATGGAGATCTGCGTTTGCTCAACGATGCTGGCCAGCTTGTGAAAATGTTCCTCGGCTAGCCGGCGGCGGGTCACATCGCGACCGATGGCGCGCGTTGCCACGATCGAACCCGAAGGAGAACGCACACCCTGCTCCTCCCACGAGATCCAGCGCCAGCCTTGAGCGGTCATCCAGCGGTGCTCGTGGGTGATTTGATATGCGTCGCGTCGCGTCGGTGAAACCGCTCGCATCCAATCCTCGAGATCGTCGGGATGGATCAACTCCGCGGGGTTCCGGCCGACCCAGCCGGACGCGGCCGATCCGAACTTGCGGGCGAAGGCGGAGTTGACCGCCAACATGCGACCGTCCGGTCCGCGCAGCACGGCGAATTCAACGCTGTCGTTCCACGGTGCGAGCCACTGCGCATGCGCTCCCGGCCCGGCGGTCGCGTCGAGCGTGACCAAACGCAGCTTCGTGCGACGCGTGCCGCACCGCAGCGTGTGCACCCGCAAAGTCGCCGCCACATCGGCCGGACGAGGAATGTCCGCCCACGAACAACCGACGAGTTCCTCCGCCGCCCGTCCCAGCAGGGCGGCCGCGCGCGGCGTGGCCGCGCGCACACGCCCGGAAGCGTCGAGCACGAGCAGCGCGTCTTCTTCCTCGGTGATGGCGGCTTCGGTCATGGTGTCAGATGAGTCCGCTCAAAAGCGCCGGCAGGCGTTGAATGCGATTCGAGAGCGCCGCCCGCGCCAGACGTGTTTCCCGGTCGTCGTTTCCATAGAGGATTTTCCATCCCGGCAGAAAGGCCCAAGCCTCGTCGGAGAGCGCCGGCACCTTTTCGAAGCCGCCGGCGATTCCGACGCTGCGCACGACCTGATCGGCGACTTGGACGGCGGCGGCGAAATAGGCGTTCTCCTCCGCGGCCGCGGGATCATTGTGATGCAACACGGCGTCGGTGATCTCCGGGGCGAGTTGATGACGCGTGAGGTAATAGCCGCCGACGCGCGCGTGATCCCAGCCGATCAATTCCCGTTCCCGGGCGCAAACGGCGGAGGCGCTCGAATAGGATCCCTCGACCACACGCGCGAACGCTTCGGGAAACGTCGACGCGAGAATGACCTTCCCGACGTTGTGCAACAGCCCGACGATGTAGTCCGTGTCGTCGTCGACGTGGAAGCTCGTGGTCGCGAGAATCTCCCTCGTCATGATCGCCGCGCCGATGGAGTGCTTCCACAACTCGCGCCAAGGCAGGCGCAGGGTCGAGCGGTTGATCTTTTCCAAATCCTCGATGACGGGCGTGGCCACCGAGAGTTCGCGGATCTGTCGCAAACCCAGGTAAAACACCGCCTCCTCGATGTTGTTCACCTTGGCGCTCAGGCCGAAATACACGCTGTTGACCATGCGCAGCAGGCGGGCGGTCAACGACGGGTCGCGGCGAATGATATCGGCGATCTGCCCGGTGATGCTTTGCTCGGAACGCACCAGGCCGGCCAGCGCGCTATTGATGCTTTGGAGCGATGCCAGTTTGGGACAGGCATCGATCCGCTTCATAATGTCCTCGTCCGAGTATGGGTGAATCGCGTCAGAAAGCGGGAGTGATGCGGGCATGGAGGGCGCGACAAAGGAGATACACGGGTGGATACGCCCATGATCGGCCGAAACACGCGCGGCTTTAGGTGTTTTTCTCCATTAATTTCAGGGTGTTCCCGCCGGGAGCCGTGGAGTGCCGGTGAACATCGACCGTGGGAACAGAAAGTCCCCCACCTGTGATTGGGAGTCGGCACCAATTGGCCGGCCCCGGGCTTTGGCGTAAGATCAGGTGCGGCTTTGCCCGCCGATCCTATGAGACTCAACTTGCACGGTATCGTTTCCCCGACGTCCGCGTCTCCTGCCGCACTCCCGAGATGAGCGGAAAGCGCTTCATCGAGTGCCCGGTTATCGTCTTCGCCGTCGCACTTGTGCTCGCCGGCTGCACCGGACCGCAGTCCAGTCTTGATCCCGCAGGACGCGAGGCCGAACGAATCGCCGGTTTGTTCTGGTGGATGGCCGGCGGAGCGGTGGTCGTCTGGGCCCTGGTCGTCTGGCTCGCCTGGTCCGCCATGCACGGGCGCGTCTCCCGACACACCGAACGTCAGGCCCGCCTTTACGTGATCGGCGGCGGCGTGCTGTTTCCGACCCTCGTGCTGGCCGGCTTGCTCGCCTACGGCCTGGGCATGATGCCGGCGTTGCTGGAGCCCGCCCCGCCGGGCTCGTTAAAGATCTCCGTCTCCGGAGAACAATGGTGGTGGCGCGTCCGCTACCACACAGCCGACGGCGGCGAAGTCGAACTCGCCAACGAGATCCGGTTGCCCGTCGGCGAACCGGCCTCTTTCGAATTGGAAAGTCCGGACGTGATTCACTCGTTCTGGATTCCCTCCCTCGCGGGCAAGATGGACATGATTCCCGGCAGACGGACACGACTCGTCCTCCACCCCACGCGCACCGGCACGTTTCGCGGACAGTGCGCGGAGTTCTGCGGCGATTCGCATGCGCTCATGGCCTTTCCGGTCGTTGTCATGGAAAAGGATGCCTTCGCCGCCTGGCTCACGGCGCAACGCGCGCCCGCCGCGACCCCGCAGGCCGACGCCGGGCCGGAAGCGAGACGCGTAAACCGCGGGCGCGACGCATTTCTCGAACACGGTTGCTCCGCCTGTCACACCGTGCGCGGCACGCTGGCACGCGGCGCGATCGGCCCCGACCTCACCCACGTCGGCGGCCGGCTGACCCTTGGCGCCGGCATTCTCCCCAACGATCATCCGTCGTTCGTGCGGTGGATCGCCGAAACCGACCGGGTGAAACCCGGCGTGCTCATGCCGCACTATCGCATGCTTCCGTCCGGGGAACATGACGCGCTCGCCGCCTACCTTGAGTCCCTGCAATGAGCCCTGTCACCCACCACGACGATCCCGATCCGCTGCCGCATGCACCAACGCCCGAGTTGCAACGCGCGCAGGAGGAACGGCTGCGCGAGGCATGGCGTTCGCCGTCTGGATGGCGCTACTGGTCGGACGTCAACAACACCATCGTGGGAATCTGGTATACGGCGGTCGCATTCCTGTTTTTTCTCTTTGGCGGCGTATTGGCGTTAATGATACGTCTGCAGTTGGCGGTTCCGGGAAACGATTTCCTGTCGGCGGATCGCTACAACCAGGTGTTCACCGTGCATGGCTCGGTGATGATGTTTCTCTTTGCGATCCCCGTGTTCGAGTCGATCGCGGTGATTTTTCTTCCGCAGATGCTCGGCGCCCGCGATCTGCCGTTCCCGCGGCTTTCGGCGTTTGGTTTCTGGTGCTTCGTGCTCGGCGGGATCTTCCTGAGCGGCTCCCTTCTTTTCGACGCGGCGCCGCGGGGCGGCTGGTTCATGTATCCGCCGCTCACCTCGACCTACCAACCGGGCGTCGGGGCCGACATGTGGCTGCTGGGGTTTTCGTTCATCGAGGTCGCCGCCATCGCCGCCGCGGTCGAGTTGATTGTCGGCACACTCAAATGCCGGCCTCCGGGCATGCGCATCAATCTCATCCCGCTCTACTGCTGGTATGTGCTCGTGGCGGCCGCGATGGTGCTCTTTGCATTCCCGCCGCTGATTGCCGGCAGCATGTTGCTGGAACTCGAACGTGCGTTCCAATGGCCGTTTTTTGATCCGGCCCGCGGAGGCGATCCCTTGTTGTGGCAACACCTCTTCTGGCTCTTCGGTCACCCGGAGGTTTACATCATCTTCCTGCCGTCGATCGCAATCATCGCCATGATCGTGCCGACCTTTGCGCGCCGGCCCATCGTGGGCTACGGCTGGATTGTGCTCGCGGCCGTGGGCACCGGATTCCTCAGCTTCGGCCTGTGGGTGCATCATATGTTCACCACGGGCCTTCCCGGCGTGTCGCTCGCGTTGTTCTCGGCCGCGTCGGAGGCGGTGGCGATTCCCACCGGCGTGCAAATTTTCTGCTTCGTCGCGACCATCGCGGCCGGGAGACTCACACACTCGGTGCCCATGCTCTACACGCTGGGCGGATTGGCGACGTTCATCATCGGCGGACTCACCGGCGTGATGGTCGCGCTGGCCTCGTTCGATTTTCAGGCGCACGACACCTTCTTCGTCGTCGCCCACCTGCACTACGTGCTGATCGGCGGCTCGGTGTTTCCGATCATCGCAGGCTGCTATTATTTTTTCCCGCTGATCAACGGGAAGAAGCTTTCCGACAAGCTCGGGAAGATCGCCTTCTGGTTTTTGTTCACCGGATTCAACGCCACCTTTCTTCCGATGCACCTGACCGGCTTGCGGGGCATGCCGCGACGCGTGTTCACTTACCCGGAGGGACTCGGCTTCGATGCACTCAATCTGCTCTCGACCGTCGGCGCATTCGTCCTCGCGATCGGCGTCGGCATCGTCGCGTGGGATATCGTGCGCCCGAAGAAAAAACAGCCGCTCTCCGAGCGAAACCCGTGGAACGCCGGCACGCTCGAATGGCTGCCGAGAATGCCGCAGGAAAACTGGGGCGTGCGCTCCATCCCCGAGATCGACAGCCGCTATCCGCTCTGGGATCAGCCGAACCTTGTCCGCGATGTCGACCAGGGACGTTTTTATCTGCCCGACGCCGAAGAGGGAAAACGCGAGACACTCGTCACCTCCCCAATCGATGCCGAGCCCGTACAAATCCTGCGGTTGCCCGGGCCGAGTTTTGTACCCGCGCTCGCGGCGATCACGTTGGGCGGGTTCTTCATCCTCGGTACGTTCTACCTGTGGAAGGCCGCAGTCGTCAGCCTCGTGATCGCGCTCGGGACCATCCTCCACTGGTTGTGGACGACGACTGCGGTGATCCCCGAGAAGGCGGAGAAATCCGCCGGACTCGGGCTGACATTGCCGCTGTATTCCTCGGGGGCGAAGTCGGTCGGCTGGTGGGCGATGCTGATCACGATGCTCGCCGTGTTCACCGCGTTCGTGTCGTTGGTGTTCGCGTATTTTTTCTATTGGACGATTCACGAGGACTTCCCGCCGGCATCGGCCACCGGCCCGGGCGTCTTCTGGCCGGCGCTCGGAGCCGCGCTGTTGCTTGGCGCGTGGGCGCTCACGCTGCTGGCCCGCCGCTGTAACCGCGTGGACAACGCCCCCGCCTTTTACGCCTTCCTCACGGTTGCGATCGTGGGTTCGCTGGCGGGTGCCGCGGCGTTGCTCGCCGGGCCCTGGCGTACGGGACTCGATCCGACGCGCCATGTTTACGACGCGACGGTCTGGTTGCTCGCGATCTGGACCGCGCTGCATGCGGTCGTCGGCGTGATCATGCAGGGTTACTGCATGGCACGTCGGGCGGCCGGACGCATGACGGGCCGGCACGATATCGATATCCACAACGTCACCCTCTTCTGGCACTTCGTCGCGATCACCACGGTCATCGCCGCGGGCACGATCGCGGGCTTCCCCCTGGTAAAATGACCAAACGTATTTCAACGGAAGACGCCCCCCACGAAAAACGGGAAAACCTGTGGTTGCTCATCGTGTCGCCCACGATCTGGGCCGTGCACTTCCTCTTCAGCTATATCACCGCGGCGGTGTGGTGCGCGAAAGTCGGCTCACCGGGCGGGTCCCTTCAACCGGTGCGCTGGGCCATCGCGATCTACACCGTGATTGCGTTGATCGGCATTACATTCAACGGCCTGAGCGGACTGCGTCGGCACAACTTCGGAACGGAGTCCCTGCCGCACGACTTCGACACGCCGGGCGACCGGCATCGGTTCCTCGGTTTCGCCACCGTGCTGCTGGCCGGCCTCAGTGCCGTGGCCACGTTGTTCGCCGCCGCCGTGGTGTTCTATTTCTTCGACTGCCGCTAAGCCAACCATGCGCCCGCTCCTGCTCAGTCTCGGATTGCTCACGCTGGCCGGGCTTTGGTTCGGACCATTGCCGCGGCTCGCGCAAGACGCATTCTGGGCGCACATGACGCTGCACATGGGCCTGGTCGCGATCGCCGCGCCACTCCTCGCGTTCGCGGTCGCCGGCGGCCGTCACGACCCGGTGAAAAAGGCGCCGGCATTTTTCCCGCCCATTCCCCTTTCGATCCTGGAACTCATCGTGGTGTGGGCCTGGCACGCGCCGGCGCTGCACCATGCGGCGCGTCACACGATCTCCGGCTTCGTCGCGGAGCAAACGAGCTTCCTCGCCGCGGGCGTGCTCGTGTGGTTGTCGGCCTTCGGAGGCGGACCCCTGTATTTGAAAAATCGTTACGCCATGGGCATCGCCGCGCTGCTGCTGACCTCGATGCACATGACGCTGCTCGGTGCGCTCATCGCACTCTCTCCGCGGGCGCTCTATCTTCACCACGGCCACGGCCCGGGTCTGACTCCGCTGGAAGACCAGCATCTTGGCGGAGCGATCATGCTGCTTGTGGGCGGCGCCGCGTATCTGGCGGGCGGTTTGTGGCTCACGACCGCGCTCGTGCAAAGCCGGGGCAAATCACTGCGGATGAAACTCACATGAAGCGGAGAATGCTCATCGGTGGAGGCGCGCTCGTCGCGCTTGCGGCACTGGGCTTCCTGGTGGCCGCAAGCGGCGTCATTTCCACAAAGGCCAGCACGGGCCACTGGCGGATCACCGAATGGTTTCTCCAGTTTTCGAAACAACGCTCCGTCTCGACCTACAGCCTCGGGCTGGAGGTGCCGCCACTCGACGACGGGAGCCTGATTCTCAAGGGCGCCCTGCACTATGAATTCGGTTGCCGCTCCTGCCATGGCGCCCCCGGTGCCCCGCCCTCGCGCGTCGCCAACACGATGCTGCCTCCGCCTCCCGACCTCGGTGCCGCCGTGCCGAAATCGAATCCGAAACGACTCTTCCACATCGTAAAACACGGGGTGAAGTTCACCGGCATGCCCGCCTTTCCGTCGCAGAAGCGCGACGACGAGGTGTGGGCCGTCGTGGCGTTTTTGATGAAGCTGCCCGGGCTCACCGAAACCGGCTACCAAAACCTGGTTGCCAGCGAACCACGAACCGCCGAAGCCGGACAACTCCCCGCGGGCGACACGTTCGCCAGCCTCAATCGCTCCTGTCAGCAATGCCACGGCACCGACGGCCTCGGCCGCGGCGAACAGATTCCAAGTCTCGCCGGCCAGCGCCCGCACTACCTGGCCAACGCCCTGGCCGCCTACGTCTTGGGCCGGCGGCACAGCGGCATCATGCAACCGGTCGCCGCTTCGCTCGACGAGACGACGATCCGTCGTCTGGTCGCCCATTACGCCCAACTCCCCGCCAGTCCGCGCGCGCCGGTTCGAACCGTCGACCCCGCGATCCTCGAAAAAGGCCGTCGCATCGCGCACCACGGCATTCGTGAGCGGCGGGTGCCGGCGTGCGTTGAATGTCACGACCCGTCTGGCCGGCGATCGAATCCCGCCTACCCATCGCTCACCGGGCAATCGGCCGCCTACCTCGTGGGCCAACTCGAACTGTTCACGGCCAACCGGCGGGGCGGCTCGTCTTACGAACATCTCATGCAGCCCATCGCCGCCCGGCTGGACCCGGACGAAATGCAGGCGGTCGCACGTTATTTTGAATCGCGAGAAACGGCGTCCTCTGCGCTCGAAAACCCATGATCGGTCTCATTGGCCAGTTCCTCGTTTGCGCCGGCATGGTCGTCCTTGCCGGAATTGCCCTCAGCCAGTTCGGCGACGTAATCACGCAACGCACCAAGCTCAGCGGAATGCTCGTCGGCGGTCTGCTGATCGCCGGCACGACGTCCCTGCCCGAACTCAGCGTAAACATCACGGCCGTGCGGCTCGGTTCGGTCGATCTGGCGGTGGGCGACCTCTTCGGAAGTTGTCTGGTGAATCTGCTCATCCTCGCCGTGGTCGATCTCACCCGTTACTCACACGGTCGGATGCTGTCGCGAACCTCGGCGGCCCACGCGTTGTCGGCCGGCGTCAGCATCTGCCTGATCGCAACGGCCGCTTTGTTTATCCACCTCGGACCAAAGCTGGAATCGGCGGTTTTTTTCCGGATCGGCCCCGGAACCCTGATACTCGGAGTTCTCTATCTCGCAGGCTTCCGCCTGATCCATCACAGCCGCATACAGAGCCGGAACGAATCGGAAAATAAGCCGGAAAACACCTTGCCGGTGATCGGAAAGATTTCGCTCAAAGTGGCGGTGATCGGATTCTCCGTGGCCGCCGCGGTGATCGTGGTGGTTGCGCCGCTGCTCGCAAAGGCGGCCGACAAACTGGCGGAGGAAACGGGACTCGGAGGCACATTCTTCGGCACCACTTTTCTCGCGGTCAGCACCTCGCTGCCCGACGCCGCCGCAGTGTTTGCCGCCGTGCGTTTGCGTGCCTTCGACATCGCGTTGGGTAATATCTTCGGGGCCATTTGCCTCAACATGGCCATGCTGCCGATCCTGGATGTGATCGACCCCGGCTCGTTGCTGTCGTCGGTGTCCCCGACGCACGTCTATAGCGGCCTGTGCGTGATCATCATCACCTCGGTGGTGATCCTCGGGCAGCTCTACCGCGTGGAAAAAAAGAAGCCCTTCCTCGAACCCGACGCCCTGCTGGCGCTCGCCTTGATCATCGCCGCGTTCACCGGTCTCTATTTCGTAAGGGGTTGAGCGTAATCTATGCTGCCGAAGTCAGCAGCCGAGGTGACGCGGTCGGTTGGACGGTGGCCGTGGAAACCCAGCCGATACGTTACCTCCCAAGAAACTTGGCCCTCCCGGTGCACGCCAACCCTGTTTCTTGGGGTTCCAACTGGGCCGCGCAGCGCCTCAGTCCCTGTGCTCGGCTGCTACCCGAATGCGGAAAGCTCAACTGCATGCGAGCGGAGTATCTCCGATGCCCCGACAAGGTTTGGGCCGGATGTCATCGGACCCCGTGGCCCAACTTGCCGCTTCGTGGTTTTCGGAGCATCTTACGGTGCCGTTTGTCATTACAGGAAACCCCACCCCCCGGACAAAAATGAAGGACCCACGCGTTGCCAACAAACCGCTCGCCGTGCTTCGCGCCGGTGCGCAGCCGTTCGAGTCCGCCGACGACGACGACCGGGTGATCTCGTGGATCGGCGACGCCCCCATCGTGCTGCTCGGGGAGTCGTCGCACGGCACGCATGATTTTTACGAGGCACGGGCGCGACTCACGCAAAAGCTGATCGAACAAAAAGGCTTCGCCGCCGTGGCAATCGAGGGGGACTGGCCGGACGCGTATCAGGTAAACAGATACGTATTGGGCGGGAACGAACCTGACGCGGCCTCGGCGTTGTCGGGATTCCGGCGCTTTCCCTCCTGGATGTGGCGCAACACGGTCGTGGCGGACTTCGTCGAGTGGCTGCGCGAACATAATAAGGCGACGCCAAGGCCGGAATGGAGGACGGGGTTTTACGGACTGGATCTTTACAGTCTGCACACCTCGATTCGAGCCGTGGTCGACTACCTGGATCAACGCGACCCGGACGCCGCGCGAGCGGCGCGGATGAGTTATGCGTGCTTCGATCATTTCGGTCACGACGCGGATTCCTACGCCTGGGCGGCCGGCCGGCTCGGTGTGGAGACCTGCGAGGCCGAGGTCACCCGCGAACTGGTGGCATTGCACCAGCGCCAGATGGAGTTGGTGAGGCGCAATGGACCCGCGGCATCGGAGGAGTTTTTTTCCGCGGAGCAAAACGCGCGTCTGGCATACAACGCGGAGCATTACTATCGCACCATGTTTGGCGGCCGGATCGCCGCGTGGAATATCCGCGACGAGCACATGGCGGAAATTTTGTCCGAACTTCTCGAACACATGCAGAGCCGCAATCAAGCGCCCAAGGTGGTGGTGTGGGCGCACAACTCCCATGTCGGCGACGCCCGGGCGACGGAAATGGGCGAGCAAGGAGGCCGTAATCTCGGACAGTTGCTGCGCGAGCGCTACGGTCCGCGCGTGAAGACAATCGGGTTCACCACGTACACAGGCACGGTGATCGCGGCATCGGACTGGAACGGGAGGGCGGCGTGCAAACACATTAACCCCGCGCTGCCCGACAGCTACGAGGAGCTGTTTCACGAAATGGACCGGCCTCGTTTCTTTCTGCCGATCCTGCCGGACTCGGAACTCCACGACGCGTTGTCGAGCCGGCGTCTCGAACGCGGAATCGGCGTGGTTTATCGTCCGGCGAACGAACGCCAGAGCCACTATTTTCACGCCCGACTTGCCTCGCAGTTCGACGCGATCATCCACCTCGACGAAACGCGGGCCTTAAGCCCGCTTGAGTTCGCTCAACCGCCGGCGGTCGGCGAACCCGCGGAAACATTTCCCGAAGGTACGTGAGGTTTGGACGGGGGCCAATGGACGCCCCCCGACGGCGGGGTCACCGGACGCCCGCAGCGGCCGTGTGGTAGGAACGGGAAACCTCTTTGAGTGCTTCTCCGCTGAACGCGGGCTGGGAGTGCACGGCGAGATCGCCAAGCGAGACGATGCCGACCAGACGCTTGTTGTGGTTGAGCACCGGCAGACGGCGAATCTGTTTCTCCTCCATCAAATGGGCGGCTTCTTCAACGCTCTGGTCCTCGAAAATATAGATGATGCCTTGGGACATGGTTTCACGAACGGTGGTCATGTTGGGATCCTTGCCCTCGGCGACGGCACGCAAGGTAAGGTCCCGGTCGGTCACCATCCCGGCAAGGCGGTCGTCGTCGCAAACAGGGATGGCACCCACGTCGAGTTCACGCATCAATCCGGCTGCTTCCACCAGGGTGTTGTCCGGCCCGATGCAACCGACGTCAGTAGACATGATTTCTTGAATTTTCATAGGGACACCAACGTAGCACCAGACCCGATCCCGTGCCATCGGGAGCGCCCCCCCTTCGTGCGCCGGGTATCCTGTCAGGCCGCAAACGCCCGCCGAAGTGGAGTAACCCCATAGGCGGCTCCACCTCTGGATGTTCATGAGGATCAATGAGCGGCAGGCGGCGGCTGAAGGGGCTGCTCCGAGCGCACGGAAACGTCCTGAACGAATGCGCCTTGCTTGAGATTAAAATCCGCCGCGGTGCGCGCGATCACGCCTTGATAGGTGACGTCGATAAACGACACGCCCTTGACGACGCGTTGCTCGTCGAGGCCGCGGATGGTCGAGCCAACCGGCGTGCTTCCGCTGTAGGTGATGTCCTTGAAAACGACGTTCTCCACACGGCGGCCCGGGACGGGGTTAAAGCTGTTGTGGATGATCCGCACATTGAAGAGCTCGCCGGAGGGAATCGACTCGACCCGGATGCCGTCAAACCGCACGTCACGAATGATCAGCTCATCGCCGGCGTTCACCGACAGGGCGCCGAAATACTCCGTCGAGCGTTCGTCATGCTCCAGAATGTCGATGCCGCGAAAGACCAGGTTCCCGAGGGTTTCCCGCTTCTCCGGATTCTGACTGCCGTGGGTGCCCATGTGAATGGCGTGGGCTTTGTCCGCCCAGAGAATGGAGTTCTCCACGAGCCAATTTCGGGAGTCGCCCGTAAAGCCCCACCGGCTTCCATAGATCGCGATACAGTCGTCGGAGGCCCGAATAAAAACGTCGTCGAGGTGGATGTCGCTGCAGGCCATAAAATCGATGCCGTCGCCCCAAAGGTGGTGGTTGAAGGCCTTCAGGTTTTTGATGCGGACGTCGCCGCTGGCGCCGCCGAAGACGAGGTAGCCCACCGGACTTTTGATCACGAGGCCGTCAATGGTAACGCCTTTGCTTCGGCGAACCATGATGCCCGGAAAACTCACGACTCCGTCGTCCGACTTCCGCGCTCCGCTGGGGACCATCCACGGGGTGGCGTCGATCACGCCGCGTCCGCGAAGGGTGACGTTGCGGGCGTCGCTTACCACCAATGACGCCTGCACGACGGCATCACGGTGAAGGTAGACCGTCGTATCGGACGGGACGACACACTCGCCGTAGATTCCCTCCTTGGTCGTGGCGCGCCGGATGTGCGAATGATTGTCGGCGGTGTGCAGGCCAGGTCCGAAATAGATCACGCCGGCGTCACCCTCCGCCGGAACGTTCGTCTCCGGACGGCTGGCGAACAGGTGAAGATTATTGGAACGGTTGCCGTTGATTTCGACGGAAAGCTTGGCGGGGGCGTCGAGCGTAAAGGTAACCCAACCGTTCGTCATTTTCGGAACGATTCCGCGGACGAGAGGCCTGATCACACAGCTCTGAATCCCGCCCGTGCGCGGACGTACGCGAACCTGCACCTCGCCGGAAAAATCAAAGGCCGCGAAGCTCGCATGCCGCGGGTTGTGCCGATCGACAATCACATCAAAGCCGGGCACCGACACCCAGGTTCTGCCGTCCGTCGACACCTCGATTTTGAAGTCATCATTGGCTTGCTGCGCCGGGCTTCGCATCACTTGGAGCGACGACGCGGATGCGTCCGTCGCCCGACGCACGGCGATGTCGCCGCTCGTGCAGCCCGCGAGGATCAAGAGAAAACAGACCGGAAGCATCCGGAAATTCAGACGAGACGAACGGAGGTTCATGAAGAGCGGGCCCGAGGGTACGATGGGGATTATTCCCCGTGTTTGAGAGCGGTGGTTCCGGGCAGTTTCAGCCAATCTGTCCGTTCCGTTGTGCCGTCCGGCTCCGTCAGCTTCAGTCGGAAACGAAGAGTCTGGTCCGGTTGAATATCGGGCAGAGTGAACTCGTAGGGATAACTCTCCCGCGTGAGCACCGTCGTCTCGCCCGCCTCGATCTCCAGCGAAGCCACGCCGGTTCCGGCCGGGGCGGTCAACGCGACATAGAGTGCGTCCTTGCCGAAGGGCGAGCGTACGCGGACGGCGCGCGTTTCCCCCCAGGCTCCGCCGAGCGTGGTGCGTAGTTCTCCTTCGGATACGGGCGGAAGGTCCGGCCAGACCTCCTCGTCGGCGGCCGGAAAAGTGAGCACCGCATAGGCGCCCTGCGGCAGGTCGACGGAGAAGCGTCCCTCCTCGATCGCGTCAAGGCGTTTGGCTCCCGCGCTGGTGCGCAACAACGGGCCGGCCTTCGGAGAGATGCCCAAGGCGGCGTAGTTGAGAACCACCGGAGCGTTGATGTCCGCCTTGGATTGGTTGAGCAGCACGAGATGGAACTGCTTGCGGCTGCGAGCACCGAAGAAATCGACCTTCGGCGTATCAACGCGGAACTTCGTCCGGTCAAGCCAGGGCCAGCATTCGGTATCGTCAAACACCCGGCCCGGCTTGCCGCCGTAGACGCGGTTGGTGAACCACACGTACCCCTGCTGTTTGCTGTAGGGGAAACGCACCTGGCCACCCGTGCGCACCTCCGCATCGGTGAAGAGATAATCCACGATCATCGCCAGGTGCACGGGCACGTGGTGCCAATAAAATCCGGTGATGTCCGGACCCTTGCGAGTGTAGTCCGGACTCTGCACGAGATCGGTGTAGTCCGACAGGTAGTAGCCGGGGTAGCTTGCACCGCGTCCTATCACGGCATTGCGGGCAAAGGTGCGCCAGTAGCCGTCGCCGGTCTTGCCGTAAAGCCGCAGCAGGTTGGCGGCCCACGAGATGAGCTGAATGTTGCCCATGTTGTTGGCGGCGGTGAAATACGAGATCGGTTGCTCGACGGCGAGGCCGACGCGCGAGACGGTCCAGGCGGGCACGGTCTTCTCCGAAAGATCGAAGGTGACGGGCACCTGCGCTTCGTTGTGTTTGTTCCCGGTCATCGCCGGCCAACCCAGACGGAAACGATCCTGGTCCTTCCACCACACGAGGTAGGATCCGGAGTGGCGGTCGCCCGGATAGAGCGTCGTGTCACCCGGCTGCACCGGAGGCGTCACCCATTGTCCGGCCACGGTTTGCCAGGCACCGCGCAGCGCGGCCTCGAGATAACGGTCCTCACCCGTGAGGTCGTGCAGGTCGACCAGGTCCCACCAGTAGGGATAAAAGGACACGTTGTGAAAGGGCTGGATGCCGCGGGTCGCGGTGGTGTTGAGCGAGAACACCCGCTCGATCCAGGAGTCGACATCGCGACAGATTCGGGCGAGCAAGGCGTCGTCGGGACGCTGCCGGTAGAGCGCGAGTTGGCCGGACCACGCGGGCTCGGCGCTGTTGTTGCGCGGCTTGAGCACCTCGCCATTTTTTCGGGCGAAGTCGCGCAACCAGGGATTGAGGCCATCCGTCAGATCGTCGAAGCCCTGCCAGACGGCGGAACCGAAAACGACGTTTTCCAACGAGAGCCGGGCCGTCGCCTGGGTGACGTAGACGTTGCCTTCGGCGGTCAACGCAAAGTGCGACCCGGGCCGGCTGAGCGCATACTCCAGCGCGGGCCGCGCACGACGCTCAAAGAAATCGCCATCGCGGGTGAGCCGGGCGACCGACGCATACATGAGCGGCGCGGCATGCGTCACGGTGCGCGGACCCTCGATGTTGGCGGGGCCCTTGAGCAGTTCGTCCCAGCCCGAGGCCTCGTCGTCCTTCATGAAGTCGATGATATTGAGCGCCTGGTCGGTGAGCGAGGTCGAGACGGGCTCGCGGTAGTCGGTCAACGAATACAGATCGAGGTCGGTCGACCGCATCACTTCGGTCCAGGGCTGCGGCGCTCCCACGATCCACCAGTCGGCCTGCAACTTCTCGCCGCGGGCGCGGCGCGAGCCTTCACCGCCGAGGATGGGCGCGAAGATGTGCGGACGGGCGTCACCGACCGCATCGACGAGTGAAAAACCATAGGTTGCGTTCGAACGCGTCGCCCACTCCTGGGAAATACCGGCGGGGTCGGCGATCACGCCGGTCGTGACGCCGTCGACGTTTTCCACCAGCGCGAGCATATGCGGCATCAGCGAGGACGTGATCATCACCGGCGAATCCGGCAGACGGCGGAATTGATAGAGCGGCGGCAGTTGCACGGCGGCGATTTCGTCACGGGCAATCGACCGGCCGACGCCGAAGGCGAGGGAATAAAAGGCATCCGCCGGTGTTCGCAGCGTCGCGCTCATCTTCACGGCATAACCACGGGCCGGCAGTTGCCAGACGGCGCTGGCCTGGAGACCGTCGGCGGAGCGGTAGGTGATTTCGACCGAGTCGGCGCCGACTTGGCGGACGTCCACGGGATGCAGGCGGACGAGGGTGCCGGACTCGAAGGGATCGCGGGCGTCGGCGGGACGGCGCAGACGGCGGCCGGCGAGATCCCAGTCGGTTTGCGCGTCGCCCTTCCAACTCGGGAAATAGGCATCGAAGGAGACCCGGTTGTCCTCCGTTTGAATCAGCAGCAGATCTTCGACCCCGGCATCCACGGACTCCGGATCGGAGCCGCCGCCCGCAGCGACGAAGCGCACGTCGCGCGAAACGCGGGACTGGCCTGAGGCGGTGCGCACGGCGAGGAAACGGATGTGCACATCCGCGTTGGTCAGCTTGGCCAGCGTCGCCGCGTCCGAGGCGGCGGGAGGCGGGGCCGGCTCGGTCGGTTTCACGCGAACGGGCTGAACAGGTTCGGTGGCAAAACGGTTGAGTTCGTCGCGACGCAGGGTGTTGGGATCGAAGTTGGAACGAGTGACAAGAATGGCTTCCAAGCGGCCATAGAAGCGGGCGGTGTCCTCGATTTCCAGGAGGTGGACGCCGGAATCGAGTTCCCTGTCGCCCACGTGTTCCCAATGCCAACCCTCCTGCCCGTGCGCGCCGGATTCACGGTCCGCAGGCTGCTCGTCGATCTTCAAGAGGAAGCGACGGGTGCCGGGCTGGGCCGCCGGAAAATCCTGCGAACGCGTCCAGAGACGATAAATGCCCGCCTGCTCGATGCGGATGCCGGCGAAGGCGGTGGCGGGCATGTTGCTCGATTGGATGGTCGTTCCGGTGCGTTGCCACGGACCGAGCGCCACAAAGTTTTCCGGCTCGAAGAGAAACGTGTCGGCCGCGGTGGGCGCAGCCACCGCGGAATCGGCCCCGGGACGGGCGTGAACGAGACTGCCGGCAAACGAGACGGCAAGGAGAATGGCGATGGCCGGGCGAAGCATGGGGACGGTCGGGTTGAAGAAAAACGTGAGGAAAAGCGGCGGAAAAACGAAGGTCTGACGCAGGGTCGAAAAGAACGAATACCCGCGCCGCCCGGAAGCGGTGCGGGTATCACGCGGCAGGCGAAAAAAGGGGGAAAATGCAGCGGGCGACTAGCGGGAGTAGCCGATCCAGAAGGGAATGGTGATCCAGCCGCCGACGGGTTTTTCGATCTCGTCGGTGAGCGTGACGGCGCTGACATGGCCGTCGACGAAGACGACGTTCATCTTCGACGCGTGCCGGGGGTTGCAGGTGCCGGGCGTCAGGCCGCTGGAGTTCCTGACGTCGCCGAAATAGGCGGCCTGGGCGGGCTGCTCGATAAGATTGAGACGGACGCCCACCGTTTCCTTGCCCGGGACTCCGCCGCTCGCCTTGAGCGGCACCGAAGGAACAAGCGTGGTGTTGATTCCATAGCTGCGCTTGATCGTCACCAACGGAGGTGCGTCGTCGCTGGCCTTGGGGCATTCGAAAATGGAGCCGGCGAGTTCGGCGGGAAGGTCGCCATTGGGAGGAAATACGATCGGCCGATCCGGGTAGTTGTAGGGCCAGAGGGCCCGGAGATAATTGGAACCCAGAGGAGGCGTGCGGGCGCCGTTGTCCTGGGAGTAGAGACGTGCGGTGCTCCCGATCTGCCGCAGGTTGCTGATACATTCCGTGGCCTTGGCGGCGTCGCGCGCCCGACCGGCCAGAGGAATGAGAATCCCGGCAAGCACGCCGATGATCGCAATCACGGCGAGCAGTTCGACCAAGGTGAAACCCGACCGACCGCAGCCGGTGCGCCGAAAGCAAGAAGGGGTGGAGGGCATGGGATTGAGGGCAACAAGCAAACCGACGCGTGGGAGGGGGAAACAGCCGCCGGGGCCCGAGGCCGGCCGGCGGCTGGATGGAAACATCAACGCATTAGCGACGGCGACGGACACCAACCGACACGATCAAACCGGCGCCACCGAGCAGAAGCGCGAGGGTGGAAGGCTCGGGGATTGATGCGTAGTTGATGATCAACTGAGGGTCAAAGCCGCCGGCGTTTTCGCTGCTGGCGAGACGGACGATCTCGCGGGCGCTGCCTTCAGTTGCGCTCTTGAGAAGGAAGCTGATCGAACCGCTTTGATCGTAGGCACCCTGGACAGCGGAGACGAAACCCACCGAGGTCCCCCAAGTGATATCGCCCAACGTTGCGGGCTTGGTTTGGGCCGTGGTGCTGGTGAGAACAGAGCTATCGAAGGTGCCACCCGACGTGCTCCACGCGGTCCCCGTTTGACGGTTGTTCCAGCTTGCCTGGCTAAGCACAAAGGCCTCCGTGACCAAGTGGACGTTCAGGGTCACCGTGGCGGCCGTTCCGTTGGTGTCCGCGATATTTTGCCTCATCACAAGCTGGACGGATTCGATGACGGCGTTTTCGGGCACGGCCGAAAGGTCGAATGTCAACAGACCGCGCAGAGCCTGGGTGCCACTGAGCTGTCCGACAAGAACCTCGGTATTGCTCGCAAACGTGGTGTTGGGCTGATCCTGCCGGAGATTGGTGTCGCTGGTGGTGGTCAGCGTCAGCTGTTCGGCGGACGCGATCGAGGAGCCGAGCACGAGCAGGACTCCGAGAGTAGCTATACGAATGGGGTTCATGGGATGGGTATCGATGAGTGGCTGGCGTTGACGGGTTCGAGTGAGGACCGAGAGCGAAGGCGCGCCGCCCAGCCAAGGCTCCGAAAACGAAGCCCCGGAAAACGACACATCCCTCACGATGAAACCAAAAAAACGCAAACGATTGCGTTGTCAAACGGAAATTTTCTGGTATGGTGTGACCCACAATCCTCGATAGTCCTCAAATCCTCCTCTTAAAATGAATCTAAAATCCCCATCAGAAAAAAAGTTAACGTTTGCGTTTTTTAAGTCAAAATTCGTCCGCGTCGGACGCCTCCTCACTCCCCTTTTCCTGCTTGGCGGAGCGTTGCTCCCGCTGGCTCCGTCGGCCGAAGCCCAAGCATCCTTTCCGCGTAGCGGCTGGCGCACCGTGGCCGACCTGACCGAGTCGGCCTCGCTCTCGCGGAGCTTTGTGGAACTCGGCGCCAAGAAGTTCGCTTCCATCACCGAGGAGGGCCTCCGGTGGGCCCCTTCCGCCACCAATCTCTACACGGTGGTCTACGCTCCCAGAGCCCGCCCGACCCCCGTGCCGGATCCCAGGATCGCGGTGGAGTTCCAGCTCCCCGACATCAATTCATCTCTCGGGCTGCATCTTCATGGGGCGACCGAAGACAGCCCCTCCCACCTGATCCTCGTCAGTCGCAACGCCAGCGGCACCGGCCTCCTCCGCGCTTATCGCACGCCGATCTGGCCGTCCGATTCCATCGAAGCAGTCGATCTGATCTCCCCTGTCACCCGCCTCACCGACTTCCCCCCGGATGACTGGTATCGCCTGACGGTCACCTCCCGCACCGAGAAAAAGACCGGCCGCACCATGCTCCTCGTCCACCTCTCCACGGCCAGGAAGGATCACGTGATCGGCAGCATGGAGGCGGTCGATCCGGCCCCCGCGCTTCCCCTCTCCGGACTTGTCGCCCTGCGGTTCTTCGCATCGGCCAACGGCCAGATTCGCGTGCGCCAGATTCAGGCCCATGCCCAACCTTGATTCGATTACGCGACTCCCCTCATCATGAATGCATTCATGACATTCGACAGCCCGCACGCCCCTGCTCCCGCGACCATTGACATCAAAGAACTGGCCCGGGTGCTCGATCTCAGCGTCGGCACGGTGTCGCGTTCCCTCAACAACCGCGCCGGCGTGAGTCACAAGACCCGCCAGCGCGTTCTCGCCGCCGCCAAGGAGCACCGGTACGCGCCCAACAGCGCGGCCCGCCAGCTCAAGGCCCGTCCCTCGATGCAGCTCGGCCTCTTCTTCGCCCCTTACTATGGCCCGAATCGCGAGATCAATCCCAACGCCCTCCACTTCATCGAGCAACTCAAGCACACCCTCACTGCGCAGGGCATGGACCTCACGATTCTTTACTACAAGGACGACGTCGACCTGCGGACGCAGGCGATGGAGGTCGATGTGGGCCTCTTCTACGGCCACTTCAAAGCCGAATCCTTCGCGGTCGTCCACGACCTCGGCATCCCCGCCATTCTTTTCGACAAGGTGTCCGATTTCGACGACCAGATCAGCGTGCTCGCCGACACCAAGCAGAGCTGCAACATCGCCGTGCAATACCTCGCCGCCCTCGGCCATGAACGCATCGGCATGATGACCGGCCCCGCCAGCGAACACTACTTCCACGCCTACGCCGAGGCGTTCCCCGAATCTCTCGCCGAGTTCAATCTGCCCATCCGCACCGATTGGATTTTTGAACTTCCCTCCGATCGCTGCAACCAGGAGGGCGCCTGCACCACGCTGTTGCCGTTGCTCGCCTCCGCCGACCGTCCCACCGCGATCGTCTTCGCCTCGGACTGGCTCGCCTTGGGAGCACGCAAGGCCGCCCGCCAGCTCGGCCTCTCCATCCCCGCCGACCTCAGTCTGATCGGCCGCGACAACCTGCCCATCACCACCGAAGTCGATCCGCCGCTCACCACTTTCGATCTTCACCACGGCCGCATCGCCCAGACGATCACCCATCTTGCCATCCAACTCGGCTCCCATCGCCGCCCCTCCGCCGGTCGCACGGTGTTTCTGCTCCCCGACTTCATCAAACGCGGCTCCTGCGTCTGCCTCCGCCCCGCCCCTGCGCGGGCTTGATCCCGCCTTTTTCGCCTTCCTCGATTCCCCCTTTTTTTGCCCGAAGAACGCAATCGTTTGCGGTTAATTCTATCCTCTCCTTTCCATGCTCAAAATCGCCTCCCGTTTCTTCGTTTCGTTGTGCCTGATGACCACGTCCGTTTTGGCCGACGAACTCCCCGAGGTCGCTCCGCGTGACGGTCTGCCGCATTTCCACGCGAAGGCGATCGCCGGCCAACCCGTCAACGTCGCGTTCCTCGGCGGCAGTATCACCGTCGCCAAGGGCTGGCGCGTTCACGTACGCGACCACCTCAAGGCCACGTTCCCGAAGTCGGAGCTCACCGAGCTCTTCGCCGCGATCTCCGGCACCGATTCCACGTTCGGTGCCTGCCGGCTCGGTCATGACGTGCTCTCGCGCAAGCCCGACCTCCTCTTCGTCGAGTTTGCCGTCAACGACACCGGTCTCCCCGCCGAACGCATCCGTTCCGCCATGGAGGGCATCGTTCGCCAAACCCGCCTCGCCAATCCGGATACCGATCTTTGCTTCGTCTACACGCTCAGCCAAAGCCAGCTTCCCGACTACCGGGCCGGCCGGCTCGCCACCACCGCCCGCGCCATGGAGGAGGTCGCCGCGCACTACGGGATCCCGTCGATCGCCTTCGGCCCCGAGGTCGTCCGCCAACTCGACGCCGGCCGTCTTCTTTTCCGCGGCTCCGGCAAGGATCTCGACTCCGAAGGTCGCAATACCGATGGACTCCTCGTCTTCACCTCCGACGGCATTCATCCCCTTTCCGGCGGTCACCAACTCTACTTCTCGGTCGCCAAGCGCGTGCTGCCCCGCCTCTGGACCGAGCTCCCGGCCACGCCCCGCACGTTGCCTCCGGCCCTTACCGCCATCCCGTTGACGCACGCCACGATTCGCCCCGTCACCGAGCTCTCGCTTTCCGGCGAATGGACTCCTCTCCCCGCCCGCGACAAACGCACCTCCTGGCATATCCCCGAGATCACGCCCGCCCTTCATCTCGCCACCCGGGCCGGCGCCGCCGCCACGTTCGAGTTCACCGGCACCACGTTTGGCCTCGTCGGGCTCAAGGGGCCCGACTGCGGACAGTTCAGCGTCACCGTAAACGACCTGCCTCCCGTCACGGCCACGTTCTTCGACGCCTTCTCGGTCGAGAACCACCACCACCTCACCGCCTGGCACTATCCGCAAACGCTTCCGCCCGGAAAACACCGGGTCCGTATCGAGCTTTTGGATACCTCTCCGGACAAGGCCGGCATCCTCGCCCGCCGCGGCTACACGCCGAAAGATCCCGCCGCCTTCGCGGCCCTCCACCTTTACCTCGGCGGCGTCCTGCTGCCCCAAGGCAACTGATTCCCGCTTCCTCCCATGACCGTCTCCCACGACCATCGCGCTCTCACTCTCAACGGACGTCGCACCCTCATCCTGAGCGGTGCGGTTCACTACCCGCGTAGCACACCCGCCATGTGGCCCGGAATCCTGCGCCATATGCGCAAGTCCGGCCTCAACACCGTCGAGACCTACATCTTCTGGAACCTCCACGAACGCCGTCGCGACGTCCTCGACTTCTCCGGTCGCCTCGACCTCGTCCACTTCTGCCGTCTCGCCCAGGCCGCGGGCCTCAAGGTCATCCTCCGCATCGGGCCGTACATCTGCGCCGAGACGAATTTCGGCGGCCTTCCCGGCTGGCTGCGCGATGTCCCCGGCATCCGCATGCGCACCGACAACGAGCCGTTCAAACGCGAGATGGCCCGCTGGGTGCGTCTCGTTGCCGAGGTCATCCGCCCGCTCACCGCACCCCAGGGCGGCCCCATCATTCTCGCCCAGATCGAAAACGAGTACGACAACATCGCCGCCACCTACGGCGAGGACGGACGTCGTTATCTTCAATGGTGCGTCGATCTCGCCCAGTCCCTTGATCTCCGCATTCCGTGGGTCACCTGCGCCGCCGGCCGCGCCGCCGAGGCCGGCCAGGATGACGCCGTCGCCAGCGCCGACGGATCCCTCGAAACGATCAACGCCTTTCGAGCCCACGAGATGATTGATGCACATTTCCAGACTCATCCCAAAGCCCCCGCGCTCTGGACGGAAAACTGGACCGGCTGGTACCAGACCTGGGGAGGCGTCCTCCCCAAACGTCAGCCCGAGGAACTCGCCTACGCCACCGCCCGCTTCTTCGCCGCCGGCGGCTCCGGAGTGAACTACTTCCTCTGGCACGGCGGCACCAACTTCGGCCGCGAGGCCATGTACCTGTTGACCACCTCCTACGAATTCGGCGCCCCGCTCGACGAATACGGCCTGCCCTCCACCAAGGCGCTCCACCTCTCCCGCCTCAATCACGCGCTCAACGCCTGCGCCGCCGATTTCATCGATTGCGAGCGCCCCGTGGTGACCGCCACCGGCCCCGCCCAGTTCACCTGCACCTACGCCTCGGGCCTCGTCTTCCTCTGCAACGACGCCGCCGAACCCGCCGTGATCTCCCACCACAAGGTCGACCACACCCTCGCCGCTCGCTCCGTGCGCATCGTACGTCCCGACGACGAGGTGATTTACGACAGCGCCGCGCCCCTTCGTCCCATTCGCCGCACCTGGAAATCCGTCGGCGCAAAACTCACGCCCTTCACCCGCCGCGCCGAGCCCCTGCCCTCCGACTGGCCCGCCGATCTCGCCACTCCGGTCGTCTCCAAAAAACCCGTCGAACAACTCGCCCTCACCCGCGACGAAACCGACTACTGCTGGTACGAGACGAACCTCGACGTCTCCGCCGCCGAAGCCGGCCCCGGCACGCTCACCCTCGAATGCACCGCCGACATCGTCCATGTCTTCGTCGACGGCCGCCACGTCGCCACCACCCCCGGCCCCTTGCGCGAACGCCGCGGAAAATTCAACGAAGGACGTTTCACCCAGACCTTCGCCCTCGATCTGCCCGTCGGTCGTCACCGACTGTCGATCCTCGCCTGCGCCCTCGGGCTCATCAAAGGCGACTGGATGATCGGCTACGCCAACATGGCCGACGAACACAAGGGCCTCTGGGCTCCCGTTCGCTGGAACCGCCGCAAACTCGCCGGGCCTTGGCGCATGCAACCGGGTCTCCTCGGCGAACGCACCGCGCTTTTTTCCGAAGCCGGCGCACTCGCCCCGTGGAAAGCCGCCCCCGCCCGCCGCGCCGACCAGCCACTCACCTGGTGGCGCACCAACTTTGCCCGTCCGAAATCCACCGGCCCGTTCGCCCTCGACCTCGGAGGCATGACCAAGGGCATCGCCTGGATCAACGGTCGTTGCCTCGGCCGCTACTGGAACATCCCCGAGTCCGATCCCATGGGCCCGTGGATGGTGTGGATGAAGGGCAGCCTGGACGCCGTCCCCAGCGGCGCCGCCACCCAGCGTCATTACCATATCCCGGTCGACTGGCTCCGCGACCACAACACCCTCGTGGTCTTTGAGGAACTCGGCGGCGACCCCGCAACCGTTCGCCTGCTCCAACGCGTGTAACCAAAAATAACTACATTTCCCCCAACTCGGGCGTGGCGTTCGCGCCACGCCCGCGGAGCCCCGTCGTTACCCCCGCCCCGCCCGGTTTTCGATACCCCTTCCGATGATCGCTTCCGTCGCCCACGCGGACCGATTCCTTTCCCTCCTCTTCGTCCGTACTCGCTTTCTCCCGACCGAAACGTCCAGCCCAACCCATTCTCTCCATGCACCTTTCCCACCTCGATTGGGGTATCATCATCGGCTTCATCCTCACGCTGACCTGCGTCGCGCTTTGGATGCGCCGCTTTACTCGAAGCGTCTCGGATTTTCTCGTCGCCGACCGTTGCGCAGGGCGTTACCTGCTCACGCTTTCGGAGGGCATGGCGGCCTTCGGCGTGACCGCCGTCATCGCGAACTTCGAGAAGTTCTATCAGGCGGGGTTTGCCGCCTATTGGTGGGGAATGATGCTCGCCCCCATCAGCATGGTGATCGCGATGTCGGGCTGGGTCGCCTACCGCTACCGCGAGACCCGCGTGCTCACCATGGCGCAGTTCTTCGAGCAACGCTATAACCGGCGCTTCCGGGTGTTCGCCGGCATCCTCACCTGGGTCTCGGGCGTACTCAACTACGGCGTTTTCCCCGGCATCGTCGCCAACTTCTTCATCCATTTCTGCGGCCTCCCCGAGACACTCGCCATCGCGGGCGTCGAGATACGCACGCTCCTCGTCGTCATGGCCTGCTTCCTCGGCATGGCGCTCGCCTTGGTGTTCGGCGGCGGGATGGTCACCGTGATGGTCACCGACTTCATCCAGGCGCAGTTCGTGAACATTGTCTTCCTCATCCTGATGATCTCGGTGTTCGTGAAGATCGGTTGGACCGACACCGTCACCGCACTCTCCGACACGGGGCCGGGCAAGTCCCTCCTCGATCCGTTCGATCAGGAAGGCATCAGCGACTTCAACTTCTGGTTCTTCGCCATCTTCGCCTTCAAGGCCGTCTACAACTGCCTCGGCTGGCAGAGCACGCAGGGATACAACGCGGCCGCCCGCTCGCCGCATGAGTTCAAAATGGCGCGGGTCCTCGCCGAGTGGCGCAACGGCGTCACCTACCTCATGCTGATGATCCTGCCGATCGCCGCGTATGTGATCCTCCATCACGCCGGCTACGTCGACATCGCCGCCGCGTCCCGCGCCTCGCTCGATGCCATCAGCGACCCGCAGGTCGTCACGCAACTAACCGTCCCCGTGACCCTGCTCAACTTCCTGCCGGCGGGGATCGTCGGTCTCCTCGCGGCCGCCATGGTCGCGTCCGCCATCTCGACCGACGACACCTATCTTCACTCGTGGGGCGTCATTTTCGTGCAAGACGTCGTGTTGCCCTTCCGCAAAAAGCCGCTCTCGCCTCGCGCCCACATGAACCTCCTCCGCGGGTCCATCGTCTTCGTCGCGATCTTCGCCTTTACCTGGAGCGCGATCTTCCCGCTGCGCGACTACATCTTCATGTATTTCCTGCTCACCGGCACGATCTACCTGGGCGGCTCCGGCGCCGTGATTATCGGAGGACTCTATTGGAAACGAGGCACCACCGCCGGCGCCTACACAGCGATGATCGCCGGGGCCACGGTCGCAATCGTCGGCATCACCATTCAAGCCATCTGGCCGAATGTCCCATTCCTCCTTTCGCTCGCCCCCAAGTTCCCCCTCAACGGCGCGTGGCTGGCGATGATCGCCTACGGCACCAGTATCGTCGGCTACATCGTGGTTTCCCTCTTCACCTGCCGGGAACCGGCCAACCTCGACCGGCTGCTGCACCGGGGAGCCTACGCCCTGCCCGGCGCCGGTTCGGGCCCTCGCGTCATCGGCCTCTCTCGCTGGCGCCAGCTCCTTGGATTCACCAACGAGTTCACCCGCGGCGACCGAGCCATTTACTACTTCAAGATGGGCTGGACCGGCATGTGGACCGCAATCTTCGTCGTAGGAACGATCGCCGGGCTCGTCTTCGGTCTCTCGAAAACCGTATGGGCCAACTTCTGGCTCTTCGTCATCATCCTCAGCGCCACCGCCGGCAGCGTCACCGTGGTCTGGTTCCTCTGGGGCGGCATCAAGGATCTCCGGCTCCTCGTCATCACCTTGCGCGATAAAAACCGCGACGCCGGCGACGACGGTGAAATCCACTCCTCGCCCGCCAATCCCGATGCCTCCGTTCGGACGAACGAACCCGCCGAGACGGTGACTCCCGCCGTTCCCTAGACCACAACCCGACTTTGCCTTCCGCGATGCACCGCTTTGTCGCCCTCGCCCTGACGCTCCTTCTCGCCGCCGCCGCGCCGGCCGCGTCGACGCTGCTGGTGTTCGCGAACGACTTCCAGTTCCCCGGAGGCTGGATGGTCGATCTTCGCAGCGGCTCGATGGGCGCTCGCATTCTCCGCAGCCCGGGTACGGACATCAATGCCCTCACCGGCGTCAACGTCCCGGTCGCCGGAGACTACAAGGTCTGGGTGCGCACCGTGGACTTCCCCGACGCCGAACCCCGCACCCGCACCTTTGCCGTCGCGGTCAACGGCAGGCGTCTACCCCACGACGCCGGCCGGCACGGTCGCCGGGGCTGGGCTTGGGAACCCGTCGGCGAAGTGAAAATCGAGGCCGGCGAGACCATCCTCGAAATCATCGACGTGTCCCGTTTTTGGGGCCGCTGCGACGCCCTTCTTCTCAGCAACGACGCCGGCTTCGATCCAAACGGAAAACCGTGGTCCGCGCTGCTCAAACTGAAAACCACCCCCATCACGCTGACTCCCGACTCCGGCTCCGACACCGTCGATCCATCCGCCACCACCACACTTTCCGGTCCCGGCCGCCAGGTGGCGACGCTCGAAAATGCCGCGGCGCGTGTCCGCTTCTTCGAACACACGGATGCCCAGGGAGCCACGCTCCTTCGTCGCGAGACCAATGTCCGCACCGCCGAGGGTTGGGTCGCGGTCCCCTCCGAGGCCGCCGCCGAATCGCTCTTCGTGCTCCATAGCCCGAACAAGAACGTCGACACGTCCGTGATGCATCCGCGCTGGAACAACCCCGACAACCAAGTCGTCATCCGCTCCGGCGGCCGCACCTATCGCACCGCGACCGACACCGCCAATCCCTACCGCGCCGGCGCCCGCACCGACTACGTCGCCCGCTCGGCGACCACGTTGCCCGACGGCTCCGTTCAACTTTCGTTTCACCCCAACATCGGCGGCAATGCGGCGACGGCTTCCGACACAGCCGAACCCCTGACCGCCGTTTGGCGAACCGCCCCCGGCGGCGGCGATTTCGATGTGTCCGTAACCGTAAAAGCACTACACGACGGGTTCTACTCCGTCGGACAGGCCCCCTTCGTCGCGCAAAGTCCAAAGGACGTCCGGTTCAACCTGCTCCCGCCGCTCTACCAGTATCAACGCGCCCCCCGCGCCGCGATGGCCGTCCCCAGCAGCGCCACCCCCCACCCGTTGTCCGTCATCGAGCTTGCGGCCACCGCCACGCGTCCGGCCATCACCCTCGGCGTCGCCGCCGACCCCGCCGAACTGCCTTTCGAGTGGCCCAATCCGCTCAACGCCCGCTACGGCTTCGCGCTCCAATCCGAAGACGGACGCCTGCAACCCGCAATCTTCCGGCCCCTCCTCGGCCTCGGCGATTCCCGGTGGAGACGCGATGAAGCCCGCACCCTGCGCTGGCGCATCCTCGCTCGGGTCGGCGACTGGCGCGGCACGCTCGCCTACGCCACGCATCGCATCTTCGGCGTCACCGACTATCGCCAGCCCGTCAACGCCTCCCTGACCGATGCCGCCCTCAACATTGTCGAGCTCATGCGGAATGAGACGGCCGCCGGCTGGGACCGCTCACTGCGCGGTTTCTGGAACATCGAAGGCGACGGACTCGCCACGCAGGCCTCGCCGCTCGTGCTACTCTCCGCGGCCGTCCTGACCGACGACGAGGCGTTCTACGTCAGCCACGGCCTGCCCGCCATCGAGTGGACGCTCACCCGCGCCACCGCGCATTTCGCCCGCGTCGTCCCCAAGGCCCAGCCGCCCTACGTGAACGACAAGGACATCGAGATCACCAGTCCCTCGCGTTTCTACGGCGCCGCCTACTGGCAAGGCGTCCACTCGCTGCTTGGCAATGCCAACCCTTGGGTGGCCGACTTGGTCAAACGCGCCGCAGCCGCCGGCCCGCGCCAGCGCTGGGTGCCCAAGTTCTCCGATGCCCTCGCGCTCTATCGGCTCGATCCATCGCCCGAGCACCTCGCCACCGCCGTCCGACAGGCCGAGGACTTTGTCGCCATGGAACTCAACGGACGTAAGACCGGCGACATCGGCTACGGACCGTTCTACAACCACGACTTTATTCCCGTCTGGTGGGACCTGCTCGCGCTTCACGAACTGACCGGCGATGCCCGCTGGCTCGAAGCCGCCGAGACCGGCGGCATGCTCACCGTGGCCGGCCTTCGCTCGCATCCGCAGCCGACCACCCCGACCGTCACCGTCCATCCCGGCGGCAAATTCATCGGCAACCCCGCGCTCTGGTGGCGCGGCCATGAGCAGTATCGCCTCGGCGTCCCGCGCAAGCCCGGCGATGTTACCGAGAAGCAAGTCCCTTCCTGGCAGGTTTCGCCCGTCGGCCTCGGTTTCGAACAACCGGTGACCTTCTACATCGGCACCGGTACCGGTGAGACCGACGGGTTTCAACACATCATGATGTCCTCGTGGACGCCCGGCTTGCTCCGCCTCCACGCCGCCACCGGCAAGGACGTTTACCGCGACTTCGCCCGCGGAGGCATTGTCGGTCGCTTCACGAACTATCCCGGCTACTACCTGCGCGGCTTCACCGACAAGGTCCACGAGGCCGACTACCCGCTCAAGGGCCCGGATATCACCAGCATCTACTACCACCACATCCCGGTGCATCTCGCCTTCACGCTCGACTGGCTCTTCGCCGAGGCCGAGCTGCGTTCCAAAGGCGCGATCAAGTTCCCGTTCGGTCATCAGCTCGGCTACGTGTGGTTCAACAGCCGCATCTTCGGCGCCGACGGCGGCGAGGTCTTCGGCGACACCGGAGCCCGCCCGCTCCTGCCCCGCGGCGTCAAAGTCCCCGACGCCGGCCTCAACTGGATCGCCGCCCGCACCGCCGATCGCCTGTGGATCATCCTCATGAACGACGCCCCGTCGGCCCGGCCGGCGACCGTCGAACTCGACGCCGCCGCGCTCGGCCTGCGCGTGGACCAGCCCGTTCTCGTTCACACTCCTGGCGGTGAGCCGCCCCGGTCCATTGCATTCGAAAAACTGGCCTCGAGCGTCTCCGTGCCTCCGCGCGGACTGATCGCGCTCGGTTTCGCCGCCACACCGGAACCCGAAAAACCGAGCCTGCCGCCCGTAGCCGCATCCCCGCTCGTCGTCCCCATCGGCGGCGACCAGGGCAACGTGCTCGCCTGGCGCATCCGATCCCCCTTCGGCCGCGACTCGATCTACGTCTGCCTCGACGGCGGTCCGGCCCGCAAGGCAGGCGTCGAACTGCTCCTCGAAGAGGACTCCGCCACCGAACCCCGCGTTGTCACCCGGTATCCCTACGAGTTCTCCGTCCACCCGATCCCCGTCGATAAAACCGTCTCGTTTCGTATTCGGATAACACATACAGACGGCGTCGTCGCCGAATCCGCCGCCCTTCAACTCCCGGGTATCACACCCCCGGAGGCGGCTCGCCCGTCTTCGCCGGATCTGCCGGCCAAAACCGCCGCCACCCCGTAACCCCTTCCCCGCCCCCCGACTTTCGATCCCCCTTCCGATAATCGCTTCCGCCGACCTCGCGGACTGCCCCTTTCCTCATACCCCCTTCCGCATTCGCTTTCTCCCCAACCCCGGGGAGTCGGGGCGGCCGTCCGCCCCTATTCCGGCCACCCCGACCGGAACGTCTGCAACGTCAGTAACGTATTCCCCCAATGATTGCTACCCAACGACTCCGTCCGTCCGGCCTCGTCGCGGCCGTTCTGTGCCTGACCGCCACCACCTCCCTGTTCGCCCTCAACGCCCCAACCCTCGTCAAACCCACCCACAACTCCACCGGATACGTGCCGCATCCCAGCTTCAGCTGGAGCACTGTCTCCGGCGCCACCAGCTATAAAGTCGAGATCGCCACCGACACCTCCTTCACCGATCTGGTCGCCACCCGCGAGGGTCTCACCCTCCCTCGCTACGTGCCGCTCACGGCCTTGGCCGCCGACACCTATTACTGGCGCGTCACCGCCGTCGACGGAAGCACCACCGCCGTATCGACGACCTTCACCCACCATGTTGCGACACCGTCCAACACCACAACCATCGGATCCTCCGACTCCCTCGCCACCATTCGCACCAAACTCGCCGTCGCCGCCGCGACCACCGGTTCTGTCGTGAACTTTCCGGTCAATGGCAGCTTCGTCTTCGACCTCACCAATGAATCCGCCACGTACCTATTCACCCTCTCCGGCGCCACCGATCTCATCATCAACGGTCGCGGCACCGAGATCGTGCTGAAGAACAAACTCAAAACCGGCTTTCTCCGGATCACCGACTCCACCCGGGTCACCGTGCGCGATCTCGTGGTCGATTACGACCCCGTCCCCCATTCGCTCGTCAAGGTCATCGCCAACAACTCCGCGAGCCATCTCCCCGCCCAACACCTCGACCTGGATGTCGAACTCATGCCCATCACGGGAAAAACCTCCGCGTATTACCCCGAGCTCACCAACAACTCCGGCTTCACCGACCACTGGTCCTGGGCCACGCTCCTCGATAAAAACAATCGGGGTCGCCTCAAACCCGGCGTATCCGGCTCCTTCGGTATCGCTCCCGCCGACGCCACGCGGACCAACGGCTCCAACGTGCCCGCCCGTTATCGCATCTATCACGAGAACTCGTCCTCCGGCCCCGCCTTCGCCGTCAACGACATCATCGCCATCGTCTGCCGCACCGGCACGGCTCCCCTCGCCTCCACCGGCAACGTCACCGATATGACGTTCGCCGGCATCACCAGCTATGCCAGTCCGATGGGCGACTTCTACTCCTACGACGGCACCGAGTTCAAGGTGCTCAATTGCCGCTCCATTCTGCGCGACGCCAGCCGATACGTGTCCGCCAATGCCGACGGCGTCCATACCCGGGCCAACCCCATCGGACCGTGGATTGAAGGCTGTACCTTCGTCGGAAATGCCGACGACGGCGTCGCCCTTTACAACAAGGGCATCGCCATCACCGCCAAAAACTCCACCACCAGCCTCACCGTCTCCAGCGCCTACATGAACCTCAAGACGGGCGATGTCTTCCGGGTGTTCAACCCCGCCACCGGCGCCTTCCTCGGCTCAAATTACACCGCCGGCACCGTCACCTCGACCACCGTCGCCTTCTCGCCCGCCCTCTCCCAGGCCGACTACGACGCGATCACGATTCCAACGGCGGACGACCTGAAGTTTCAGCTCTTCAACGCCTCCCGCCGCAACGACCGCTTCATGGTCACGGGCAACACGTTCACCGTGCGAGGCCGCGGTGCCATCGTTCGATCCGCCACCGGCATGATCGAGAACAACGCCTTCCTCGGCTGCTCCTCGCCCGCGGTCGCGCTCTACAACGAAGCCGCCTTCTGGTGCAACGGGTCCTATTCGCGGTACGTCTCCATCCTCGGCAACAACATCGAGGACTGCGGCTTCGACCCGCTCGGCCTCGACGCCGGCGCGATCACCGTGCGCTTCAACAAAGTGGGCACCTCGGGCTCCCAATCCGGTAACGCTCTCTCCGACCAGAAGGTCCACGAGGTCATCGTCATCGCCGACAACATCATCAAGAACTTCGCCCAACACGGCATCTTCTTCGCCAACGCCACCAACAGTATCCTGACGGCGAATACGTTCGTCTCCGACGTCGCCGGCTTCGTCCACCCCGGCGATCACCATGGCATCACCGTCCGGCAGACCTACGGCACCATCGTCGCGGATAACAGCTTCTGGGATGAAGGCCGCGCCCTCACCAGCGTGGTTCACTCCGAGAACAACAGCAACTTCACCGCCACCAACAACACCCCGCCGGTGACCCTCGACAACACCGACTCCGCCGGTGTGACCATCACCGGCGGCTGGTCCGCCGGCACGGGCATCGCCGGCTACTACGGGAGCAACTACCTGTTCGCCGACGGCATTGGAAAAAGCGTGCGCTTCACCCCGACGCTCGCGACGGCCGGCACCTACGAGGTCCAAGTCCGCTGGACCGCCCACGCGAACCGCGCCAGCAACGCCCCCCTCGAAATCCACCGCGACGGCGGCACCACCGCCATCTCGATGAACCAGCAGACCAACGGCAGCCAATGGGTGTCCTTCGGCACCTTCTCGATGACCCCGAGTTCCAACCATGGCGTCACCATCAAGACTGACGGCGCCAACGGCTACGTCGTCGCCGATGCCGTCCGCTTCATCCTCATCGAATGACGATCCGCCGGGGGTAATTCGCGCACGCCTCTCTTCGCATGATGGGATCGATGAACGCGGCTTCCATGGGAAGAAGTATGCCGATCTTTGGAGTGGATGGGGTGAGAGCCACGGTCCCGGAGCAAAGCACCTCACTCCATCACCGTCGATCGCCTCGTGGCGGGCAGTTCACCCTACACCCCGGACCCTTGTCGCACATCGCTGTCCACACAACCCGCCCGAAAAATCTCGTCGAGGCTGGGGAGCTCAACGAGGACATCCAAATGCGGCCGGCTCTCACTCCACGAGAATAAGGTCGCTGCTCGCGATCAACTCCCGCTCGTCGATCACGTTGAAGTAGGCGATCTTCGCGTCCTCCGGAAGTTTCGCCTGCACCCGGCCTCCATCAAGGCGTGCCGGCAGCGTCTCCCAGCGCCGGTCCTGCCAACGCCCGCCGTCGCGGGTGAAGTTCAACTCCGCCCGTAAAAGAGGCGTCTCCGACTTGAAGTCCGCATATGCCACCTGCCCTTCCCGCCTCTCCCCGAGCGAACGCGCGAGCGGCCTGCGGTCACGGGTGATGGAGTCGGCAAAGGCGTGGATTTCCTTCGGCCCTTCGCCGGCCTCGCCGTGTCCGTGCGGCATGCGCACCCGCAGGCACAAGGCGCGCGTGCCCGAAGCAAGCCGATGCGATCTCCGCCAGGCATGCGGCGTGAAGGCGAAGTCGTTGGTCCCATTCAACCAAAGCATTGGCGTCGTGACGTGCCTCAAGCGGCGCGCCGGATCCCAAAGCTCGCGCCATACCGTTGCCCGTTCCGAAGCTTCCGTCCAAGCGGAGCTCTGCTCGATGAAGCGCGAGCCGTCGTCCTCGTTCTCAGCAATGTACCCGCAACCATAGACCAGCGCCGCGAACTTCAGTCGCGGGTCCACGGCTGCCGCGTTGCACGCGACGACCGCCCCCCATGAGATGCCGCTGATGCCGATGCGAACCGCGTCCACCTCTGGAAACGAGGCGAGCAGAGAAGCGGCCAGCACCGCATCGGCGACCGCATGAAACATCCACTGATCCACAACCGGTTCGAATACGTCGCCCGCTCCGACTCGTTTCGGTCCCGCATTCTCCGGATTGCTCGCCCAAGCGCCGTGCGAGCCGATCGGCAGACCGCCGTCGTGATCCATCGCGATGGCTGCGTAACCACACGAGACCCAGCGCGCGACCCAGTCTGAAAAGGCCGTGCCTCCCCCGCCATGGACAAGAACGATACCCGGAACTTTTGCGTTCGGCGTCGCAGTGACCGGCCGGCCGTAGAACGCGAAAACGCGGGTGGGCTTTCCCCGATAGGGCAGCCCCTCGAAACAGAGCGCGCGAATGGCCGAGGGGAGCCCCCGAGAGACATCGGAATCGGTGAAGGCCACCGGCGCCGGAGAGATAGCGGGAGCTTTTCCCAACGCATCAAAATTCCAAGGGTCGGAACCAGAGGAACCAAGTGAACCGGACATAGGGGAGCGAAAGAGAGTTTCGGTTGATCAGGGCGCGACGGCCTTTTCCACGCGGGTGTTTTGGTGCAAGATCGGATCTACCAGTAATGAAACTGATATGGGTCGGCGGGCTTGAAGAGCGGTTGATAAAGACGAACTCGCGAGGGTTGTCCGCTTGTGGTGTCGGCGGTGGATGTGGCGTCTGACGCACCACCTTCCTCGATATCGGCCCAGAAGCCGAAGCCTTTGCTTCCGCCCGCGGCTTTGATGGTGAGCACGTTCTCGCCCTTGCGCAGGGGGACATCTATGATGAAGGCGGCGGGTTTGGGCGCTCCGTGGCCTTCGTGGACCGTGAGTGCAACACGACCGTTGATCCAGAACTTCAACCAGTAGTCGGCGCCCAGACGCATGCGAACGAGGCGGTTCGTCTCGGAGATGATCTTCCGCTGCGCATAGACGACGGAGTGCTCGCCGGCGCCCAGATCGCGAGCGAAGTCGACGAAGCCGTCGGCCGAGGCGTGCACCACCTTTCGCCAGTCGAGCGAGGCGCCGTCGTCCCGGCGATACACGGTGTTGGGGTTGTCGTCGCCGGCGATCGCCTCGGCCTCACCCGGCGAGGGCGCGCCAAGCAGCGTCTTCGGATCGGTTTCGCCGACCGGCCAGGGACCAAGCGCATGCCAGCTGGCGATCGGCCGAAATGTATTCGACCGTTCAATACTGCACACGCGGGAGGCCACCGCGGGCGATGACGTCGCCCCGAGATTGGTCATAATTTGCGCGACGAGACGGTGGAGCCGGGAGACGCTCAATTGCACCGCCTCACGCTTTTCCGGGTCGTCGTGGTGACGCCGCGCCAACATCGCAGGCGAGACTTGCAGCCAAACCTCGCGACCGGCTCCCCGGGGCCGCTGCAGCGCAATGCCGCCGGCCAAGACCTCGGTTCCTTCCGGTTGCGCTCCGTGAGAAAAGGTCTGTACGGACAACGTGTCTCGCCAGCGGAGCAACTCGGGACCCACGGCTCGCAGGACGGAAACGGAGGTCGTCCCTCGCGCCTGCACGATCGTCCGCAGCTCGGCCGCCAAGCCGGATTGGCGCAAGGTCCCGGCACTCTGCGGCAGACGCAGGATGGTACCGCCGGATTCAAGAAAATCATTGAGTTGAGCAGGCGGGAGCGAGCCGCCGTTTTCGCCCAAAACCAGCAACCGGCCCGCGCCGCCACGTGGTTCCCCGGATGTCAGGTCCACGTGCAGTGTGCGAAGCAGAGCTTCGTCTTCCGGCACCCCGCTGAAGAACACTTGCCGGCGAGACTCGAGGGGGCCGGCCACCGCCTGCAACAAATTCCTCGCCAGATGTGTCGCCACCGGATCGATGCCCACTCGTCCGGTGAAATCCAGGGAACTGAAGTACACGACGCCGCGTCCGTGCCTCCATTCGAGGAGCGGAGAGTAGGCGAGATCGAACTCCGTTTTTAGAATCGGCGTGAAGCCCACGACCTCGGGAATTTTCAGGACAACGGAAGCCACCGCGTGCCGGTTCGTCCAATGCGGGGCGCGCAGATTGTCGTAAGCCTTCACATGCCGGCCTTCGGGCAGCAGGTCGGGCGAGCCGCGCCAATTGATAAGATCCTCGGCGCGCAGTCCCGCGAGAACAGGTCCGTTCCGGTCCGCCGCAAAGGTGTAACGCGACAGCGTTTCCTCGGTCTCGAACCCGAGCATTTCCCAGCTCGACGGCGGTTGCTCCAAGATCAGCACACGCAAGCCGCGGGCGATGTCCGCAACCGTATAGGGCAGCGGTTCGCCCGCGTTGAGCGCTTCCCGTCCGATCAACAGCACGTCGAACCCCGCGAGCGTCATACCCTCCTTCCATGTGATCGGTCGCACCCCGAGTTGGCGCAACCAGGGGTCGCTTTTCCCGGCCGGGTCGTGGAGCGCCACCTTCAACCCGCCCAAATCGAGCGGCTGGAGCCGTGGGAAAACCTGCAGGGCAAAGGCGTCGGTCGCGATTTCCCTCCCTTCCTCGGTCACGCGCAAAGACAACTCCGCGTTCTCTTGCGGCGCGATCAACGAGAGGGGAAAGAAGGCGATTTGTCCCGGCGTCAAGGTGACTTCCTCCCGGCCGTGCATCGTCTGCTTGCCGCCGGCCGAAAGGGTCCACCCGAGGGTCACGGTCTTTGGAACGGCGCCGTCCCACACCACCGCGATTTGTTTCTGGAAGTGTTCTCCCGCATAGAAAGCGTGCGTCTTGTCGGTGTGGACCTCGCCGCCCGCGATGTAGGCGAGGAACGGCTGGTTTGACCGGGCGTGGATATCGAAATTGGGGTTTGCCCACGCGGGTTTCGCGGTCAGCGGGGCCGGCAGTTGTTTGTAGCGGTTGAGATAGCCGGGGTTTGCGACGCCCGGCGGATTCCCGTAGCCGACGTCGAGCAGCCAGTGCAGCCAGCCGGCATTCACTCCCCACATGCGCCATGCACGGTTGGTGTGGTTGATGAAAATGTCCTGGAATTCCCAATACGCCGGGAAGTCGGCGAGGTCCACGGACGGCCAGCTTCCGAAGCCGCTCGTGTTCGCCAGCCCGAGGCCCACCAACGACTCCAGTCCCTTCGCGGTCTCCCGTTCATAGGCGCGTTCGCCCAAGTACAGGGCGAGGTATTCCGTGATCAGGAACTGACGCCCTTTCCAGAAATTGGCGGTGAAGGGTTGCCCGAACTCGGCGGCGGCGTAAGGCATGTCGCCGTCCCGCGCCCAGGCCAGCGGCCATTCTTCGCGTTCCTGTAATGGCGCGAAGTTGAGATAAACGTTGGCGCTGGAGATGTCGCCCAAGCTTCCGTCCGCATGAGAAAACACCAGGCGAGTCGGGTCCGCCGATCGCACGATGTCGCAGGCGGCGGTGATCACGCGACCCCGTTCCGGCGGGGCGGCTTCACGCCGGCCCAGCGTCGCAGGATGGATGTTGGACTGCGGATTGTAGCTGTTCATGCCCATCGCCCAGACGAGGATCGAGGGATGGTTGCGGTATTTGCGCGTGAAGCGCCGCACCTCGCGCTCGTAGGCGTCCCGAAGCATCCTGTCGCCGAGCAAGACCGGGCCGAGATGGGTGATTCCCGGAGCCGGTGCGGTCAGGGCGAAGCCCTGTCGGTCGGCTTCGTCGATCAGGTCGGTGTCGAGCAACGGGGTATCGTGCCAGTTTCGCCACCAAAGGTTGGGGTGCGGTTGGATTTGTCCGGCATTGTAGCCCATCAAGCGATAGAACGAGAGCGCGTTGGCGGAGGCTCCGTAGAGGTCGGTGAGGCGAAAACGAATTGGATGACCGTTGAGGATCAAGTCGCGACCTTCCGTCCAGACTTCGCGAAAACCAAACGTGACCGATGGGTGGGTGTTCACGACCTTTCCGGCCCGCACAAGGTTCACCTCCGCCCGGTATAGAAACGGCTTCTCCAGCTCCCAAGGAACAGGATCGGCCCATCGGGATGATAGCCGTTGGACGGTACGCCCCGCCTGCAACGAAACCGGAATTCCGTTTATGACCAGGACCTCGCGCCCCAGGGGATCACGAATCACCACGGATACGACGACATCGTCCACCGGGGCCGCGCAGTCCACCTCGACCTCCACCCCGAGCTCCTTTCCTCGCCAGGAAGGCAGCACGAATACGTCCGTGATCGCCTGCGCCGGACGCGAGCGAAGCGTCACCGGTGCGGTGATGCCACGCGGCCATGTTTCCGGAGGAAGCGCCTCGCGTCCCGTGCGGGCGACATGACGAAGGACATCCTGCTCGAAGCCGCGGGATATGCCGGCGTAGGTCCGGGTGTTGAAGACACGCAGCGTATTTGTCGCCCCGGCTTCGGAGGAGATCAGCGAGGTGATCTCGATCTCGCCACCCGGGGCCAAAAGCTCGGCCGCCTTCCGACCGTTGATAAAAACGATCACGTCGCCCTCGATGCGTTCAAAATCAAGACTAACGCGTCGCCCGTCGGCGGCCCATCCGACGGGGCAGGTGAACGGTACTTCGTACCAAACCGAGTCCTGTTTGCCCGAACGAGCACCCGGCTCGTTCCAGCGGGCCGGGTCGGGCGGGACATCCGGCGCGGATCCCGTCTGGGCATGCCATTTGTCGATGGACGGGAGCAGCGCGTGCAGCGAACCGACGTTCTCCACGCCGCCCCGTTGAACTTCGGCGGCAGGCGGCACTTCCGCGACCTTCAGCAGAAAATTAAAACCTCCGGTGCCGGAGCCGGCCTTGATGACGAATTCGTTGTTACCCGGGCGCAGTTCCACCGGCACAAACACCGGCACGCGGTGCGGTCCGTCCAGCGTCAATATCCGTTTCCCGTTGAGCCACAGGTGCGCGAAGTAGTCCACCGTCAGCGACAACACCGCCGCACCACCGCGCTCGCTTTGCCAATCCGCCTTCGCATACGCCACCGCCGGATCTTTCAAGCCAGTCAGCACCCGAAAATCGACGCGGACACTATCCGACGTCACTTTGCGCCACGCGGCCTCGGGACCTTTGCCCTCGTCGCCGGGCTCCGCCACGAACCGCGTCACCATCGCCCGCTTCGCGTCGATAGGTGCACGCCCGTCGGCAGCCATCGGCACCGGAAAAGGCCCCGCCCACGACCACCGCGACGCCATCAATGGCTCGAAGCGCAATCGCTTCAACGTCGCGACATCAAACCAGCCCTCGGAGCTCGACGCATGGCTCGCCCCTGTCTCGCCAGCCACCAGCAGATAACCGAGCTTCACCGGCCCGTTCACGCGCCCTTCGCTCGATGGCGGCAAGACGATCCTCAACCGGTGCTCTCGCGCCGCAAGCCCCTCCGCCACCACAACGAACGAATAACCGTCCCGGCTGTTGGTCGAAACGTGCTCGGGCTGACCACCGTCCACGTTCACATAAAACGTCCCGTAATCCCGCGCCATCGCGTAATAGATGCCCGCCGTCGTGCCACGAAACGGAATCTCCAGCACGCTGCCGGGTGCATCGGCCACAAGCACGCCGTTGAAGAACCGCCTCCACCACCCCGCCGTCAATGCCTCGTCGCGCCAGCCGTCGGACTTCAAGTCCGCCTTCAAATCCGTCAGCGGCACGATCCGACCATCGAGCAACAAGGGCTCCGCGCTCAATCGCGCCGGGAGTGCCACCGGCTTGGTCGAAGCGTTGCGATCCCGGTGCGCCGCTTCACGGGCCTCGTCCACCAGGGGCTGTAATGATTTTTTAATGACGTCCGCGTAAAACGTGTTGCCCGCCGCCTTGGGGTGCACCGGATCGTGGAACAGACTCGCCCACTCCGCACCGGTCGTCGCGAGATGACGATCCACCGCATCCTGAAGGTCCACTTCCAACAATCCGTAGTGCGCCGCCACCCGGCGATGTCGCGCAATGTTCGCCCCGGTCTTCGCCGCCGATTCGAGGATCACGATCGCCGGCGGATCTGGCAGCGATTTCAGACGTACGATCATGCTTTCCATGTAGCGAACCGCCTCGTCGTCGGTGAGCCCGCCGTCGTTCACGCAAAACTCGATCGCCACCAAATCGGGACGGTGTGCAATCACGTCGCGCTCGATGCGGAAAACGCCCAGCGCGCTTCCCGTCGAGCTCATCCCCGAGTTGATCGTCGTCACCTCGCTCTCGGGAAACTGCTCCTTAAACCAGTTCCCCACCCAACCGGGCCCGCTGGCTTGCGTGATGGACCCACCCAGGGCGACATAGCGCAGCGGCTCCCCTCGCGCCGCGCGGGTGAACACCTCCAGTACATCGCGTCCCGTTTCGGGCGCGGCGATCACCGCTCCCGCCAGCGCGCAGAATCCGACGATCCCGCTCAGCCAGCCGCATCGTTTCAGGGTTAGCTTGTTTTTCCGGATCATGAGATTCTCCATAATCCGTATCCGCCCGCAGCCAGGCTGACGCGGGTTTCATTGCCCCCGCCCTCCGTCAACGTGACACCCTCAACCATCATCGCCTCGAACGTGCCCGCGCGCTCCGGGACAAGCCGCTCGACCGCGATACCCGCCGGGTTCACCGCGATCCAGAAACGCTCACCGTCCGCGGTGCGTTCGTAGATGAACGGATATTGCCCCTGCTCGGCGAAGACCGGGCGGAAGTCCCCTACGGTCCCGAGCGCCGGGTGTTCTTTGCGCAGGGCGATAAGACGACGCACGAAGTGCAGCACCGACTCCGGATCGCGCTCCGCCGCCGCCACCGTTCGATCCTGCGGATCCGCCTCGACCGGCAGGTAAAGCTCGTCGGCCCGGGCGGAAGAAAACCCGGCGTTGCGCGAATCGTCCCACTGCATCGGCGTGCGCACGCCGGTGCGCTCGTAGCCGCCCTCCTTCGACGCCAGCCCGTGCGCGTGCCGCATGCCGATCTCGTCGCCGTAGTAGATGAACGGCACCGCGGGCAGCGTGAGCAACAGGAGCAGCGCGCAACGGTACTCGGCGGGCGTGCGGTCCTCGGCCAGGCGCGGCGGTGTGTCGTGGTTGCAGGTCGGCACGCTGATGTATCCGCGGCCGCGCGTCGCCGCGTAATGCTCCATGAATACATCGAGAAAAAGCCGGATGTCGCCCGCGCCCTTGCGATCGAAGAACGACTCGCCGCGAGGCAGGCCGGAGATCAACTCCTTGCGGTGGTTTCGAAACAGCGAGTTGTAGGCGACCGTCTCGAAATGAATCATGAAATCGATGTGGAAACCCGCATCGACGGCATGGATCGGATACGACCACTCAGAGATGAGCACGGCCTCGGGATAATCGACGTCGAACCAGCCGCGGATGCCCCGCCACAGTTTCTGGATCGCGGCGAGACGTCTGACCTCGTCGTGCCCGCGGATGAGCGACTGCGCCATGTCCACGCGAAAACCGTCGGCGCCGAGCTCCAGCCAGAAACGCATGACGTCCTTCAAGGCCTCCAGCGTGGCCAGGCACGCCGGATGATCCACCGGCTTCTCCCACGAGTGCGCGGGATCGGGGTCGGCGTAGCCGTAGTTGAGCGCGGGCTGGCACCAGAAAAAGTTCACCACCGCACAGCCGTTGCGTTCGCCATAACCTCTCAACGCCTGCAACGTCGGAGGCACCGCGCCCCACACGCTGTCGGTCCAGATGTAGCGATCGGTGCAGGCATTCGGAGCGTGCTTCATCGACTCCTTGAACCACGGATGCTCGACCGAGGTGTGACCGGCGACAAGATCCAGCACGATCTTGATGCCCCGTCGATGCGCTTCGGTGAAAAGACGCGCAAGGTCGTCGTTGCTTCCGTAGCGCGGGGCGACACGACAAAAGTCGCTGACGTCATAGCCCGCGTCCGCAAACGGCGACACAAAGACGGGATTCAGCCAGATGGCGTTGCAACCGAGTCGTTGCACATGGTCCAGCTTCGCGATGATGCCCGGGATATCTCCGACGCCATCGGCGTTGGAGTCATAAAAACTCTGCGGGTAAATCTGGTAAAAGACGGCGTCTTTCAACCACGAGGGTTGGTGAGGTGTGGACATGAATGGCGGGAATAAAACGGGGCGGAGGGATGCGCGATGCGGAGCCTCACACATTGAACAACGGGCTGCTATCATAAGGTATAAATGAGTCAACGCTCGTGGAGCACGTCCGCCGTAATTTCGCCGACAATATTTTAAAAAAAACCGTTACCCGTTGTGTTAAAGGGATAAATGAAATTAACCAGCCTCAATCCAATGTTCGGGTGCGCGGCTGTCCAAAGATCGGCGGAACGGAGAAAAGTGCGATGATCCACGCTCGCCTACTACCATATGCGATATTTTTGGACGCAGTTTAATTATCGCGTAATTATCTATATAAAAGCATCTTCCGCGATAATGAATTCCGGCTCGAATCCGTTTGTTTACTAGTAAAGCAGCGCCGTTCTTGCGCCAAAGTAAGGATCAGGGCACGCATTACGTCCGCCAAAGCTTTTTGGCGACCCCACCGCAGACTCGATCTGTCCCGCAAAATAATACCCATGAAACTACGAACAACCGTTCTCCAAAACCTCCTCGCCGTCTCGGGATTCGCTCTCGCGGTTTCGGCTCAAGCGCAGATCACCGGCTTCGACGTCGATTTTGACGGTTCCGGCACGACCTATTCGGGCAACTTCAAAGTCGCCAACGACGCGTCCTCAACCGCGAACACGTGGGGCTCCACCGTCGGCACCGGCGGCTCGGGTGGCCTTAGCGTTGGTACGGCGGGTGGCGGCAACATCTATTACCGCCCCGAACCCGCGGCAAACAGCACTTCCACCTTTGATTTCGCGAACACGGCTGCGGGCGTGACGTTCACCTCCACCCTCGACCTCAAATGGTCGGACACAACCGCCACCGCCTTGACGGTGGCGAACGCGGGCTTCGTCACCACCAACACTTCCAACGGGGCCCTCACCCTAGCGGACGCGTCGCCCTTGGCCGGTAGCATTATCCGCAACGGCAGCAGCACCGTCACGTTACGCATGCGGAACGGCGGCGCCTATATCCCGGAAACCATAACCTTCGATCAATCCACTCTGACGGCCGGCGATTGGTATCGCCTTTCCTTCGAACTCACGAAGACCGCCACGGCTGACACGTTCGACTACACCGTCAGCCTCTACTCGCTGGGCGCCAATGGCACCTCCACGCCGACGCTGTTCAACGACGGCACCAACGATATCACCATCACCGGCACGGTTCTCAACGCCGGCATGTATGGAGACTCCGACGCCTTCTTCGCCTATGATATCCGCGACACATCAGGAAATACCGGCATCACTCACGTCGACAACTTCCTGGTCTCCGCATCCATCCCCGAACCCTCCACCTATGCGCTCTTGATCGGATGCGCGGCACTGATGGTAGTTGCCCATCGCCGGAAAATCCGCGGCGCCTGATCTCCGAGAATCAATATATAATAGAAACGATGGCCGTGTTCTTGAATGAACACGGCCTTTTTATTGATCAGGTTTTGCCGGGCACCCATCAATCCACGGTCCCGCCCCCGACACGCTGCCGGCGAATGCTGATCGCCTCGTGCCAATCGCCTTTTATCATCGTGGTGCGAGGATGATCCGAAAGCCCCAGCTCATTGCGATGCAATCGAGAGACCACCAGGTCGACGGCCGCCTCGCCAATGAGTTCCGGGCGAGGATCAATCCCGCTCAGACGATCACGTTCCGAAGGGAGCACGCCAAGACTCGCGTAACCGAACGATTCCGGAATCGACCACCCTCTCCTTATAAAGCCGGGCGTTTCGTCCCCGTGTCCGACGATGACGTCGGGGCGATACTTTCTCACCCATCGATCAATGTCGGCGTCCGTTGTAGCCGACGTCCTTAAAAACAACGGAATGTCACCCGTATCCCCATGCTCCTTTTGATATAAATAATAGGAAGCGGCGAAGTGGCCGCTTGAGCGCTCGTGGGTTATCTTATCCAACAAAAGTCCCGGCCTGCGGTAGCCAGCTTCCCGCAATGTCATCAAAAGGCTCCATGCGTTGCTCGCTTGGTCGGAGGTCGATCGATGGACGGGGGTACCTTGCCAGCTATGACCGAGCGTCGAGACGCTATAACGATCCCACGACAAATCGAACGTGATCGATAGATACGACAGCGGAAGGATGATGACACCACGGATGTCGCGACTAATAAAAATCTTGTCCAACTGGCGCGACGTTACCCCGGACACCTCGTTTACATGAAACACTTCGCCGTAAAATCCCAGAGCCGAGGCTCGCCGAAAGATTCCACGGACCATGAGCCGATAAAACTCTTGGTCCATGAATTGGCTGAAGTGATCAAAGGTGTTCACCAAGGCCAGCGGTAGCAGCCCGCCCTCGATCTTGCCTCCCGCCCGCTGCGTCATGAGCGTGGAGACCAGCGGGTTTATCCGGTAACCCATTTCTTCGGCGATCTTTTGAATCCGCAGTCGTGTGGCCTCGGGAAGACGCGGATGGTTTCGCAACGCCAAAGAAACGGCCATCTTTGAACAGCCGGCCGCCTCGGCTATCTTCCGCATAGTTGGTCCTGGATTCATGGCATGCGCGGGTTCGTCCAGGACATCTCCGGCAAGCCCGACGACTCACGCAAGCAGTTGTTTGCCGCGGGTGCATACCGCGAAAAACCTGAAGTGATCGTCATGAAGCGTATCTTGGCGGTCGAAAGGAAGACATCAACCAGACATCAGCCACACGTCTCAACCAAGCTGGGTTGATGCAGTCGGAAGGCAGGGCGAGGCGTCCCCGCCGAGCCGCTTCCGAGCGACGGCTCAGACGGAGGCTTCGCCCTATCGGTGTCACCCTTCTGTTCGTGTTTTCTCCTTCCGAAGCTTTTTGGAATGCATGGGACACGGCCAAGGCCCGATTGGTAGCAGCGTAGCCCCCTATTCCTGTTCCACTTTTACCCGCAGGAACTGCGTGGGCTCATCCGCCGTCCGCGCCGGACCGAGCAACTGTACCGTCTCCACGTCCCCGTTCCCCGAAGCAGACTCCATCGTCGCCTCCGGCAATGGAACCGCCGCCCAATCGCTCAGGCTGGACGAAGTCTCCAATTGATAACGCACCCCCTCCGCCCGTCGGTTACGACGAAAGGTCAGCGCCAGGCGGTCGGCGCCCGACTCATCCACCACGCACCGGGGCGTCGGGTGCAACGCGGCCGGATCCACGCCGACGCCGTCGCCAAACGCGAATCGCAGCAGGTTCGCCATCCCGCGATTCTCCGGATCCGCCGTCGGTGCCCGATCCGCTTCCGGACGCGAACCGTACCCGCACGCATTCAGCCAGTCGGCGTAACTTTGCCGACGATTCACCGACCAATCATAGACGCGCGTGCTCCCATCCGTGAGATGCACCGTCATCCCGTTCGCGCTGACGTTCGACATGCCCGACAAGAGCCGTTCGCCGCGACCCATTTCTAAAACAGTGTAGAACTTCCGACTGACGCCCGGCGCGCGCAGCACGATCGCACCGCGGTCACGCGGGATCGGATTTCCGGCGCTACGGGCCGTCGTCAATTCGAAGGCTCCGTCACTCGCGATCACAAAGTTGAGCCGGCGTCCGTCGTCCATTTTCCAACGGCCGGACACGGAACCGGTCCCCGTCGCCGCCTTTCGCTGGGTCAACATCTCGTAGCCGTTCGTCGTCGGCAGCACGGGCATGCCCCACGGCGGGTTCGCGGCGTTCGCGGCCTGCGGCACAATCGTGTCGAACTCCAGTTGTCCATAAGCATGGAAAACCCAGCCATAACGTCGCGCCGAATCGGTGGCCGATGAACCTTGGTCGATCAGCACGATAAACGGCGGATCAAAAAACACGGTGCGCTCAAAACGCGAGTAGTTGGAATTGGCGATCACGCCCTTGGCTCGAGCGGGAAACTGCTCCGCCCGCCAGTCGAGCGTCGCGCTGCCGCGGATCTCCTGCTCGTCCACGAACAGCGTGTTGTGGCTGATCGTGCGCCGATAGTAGTCGCCGGTCTGCGTCCGCAAACCATAGCCCGGCTCGCCGAGGTCGGGTGCGATCGCGCGTCCCTCGGCGGTCAGAAAAATCGAGAGACGATCCGGGTGGTCATGCCCTCCCTTGAACAGCCCGCCGCGAAACCCGACCTCGAGACTGCGCGCAAAATCGCGAAACGTTCCAAAGCTGCTCACCGGCAGCAGACTCGACCCCGTTGGTAATCCCCCCGGCGCCGGTAACTCGTCGGGACCAAAGAGCAGCGCCGGCAACCCGCCGCGCGGGATCCCTCCGCGCGCATAGATCGCCGCGAGCACCGGACCGTAGTCGGCCGCGGAAATGCGGCCGGCCGCGTATTCGTAGAACATCCGCATATCGATCAGCGAAAAATTCTCCGGCGAGGCGAGGTCGCCCATCAGGTGCAGGTTGAGATCGCGGTCGGCGAGGTGGAGCGGCGCCTCGAACATCTTGCGAAACAGCGCCTCGTGCTCCGCCGAAAGCGTCTCCGTCAACTCGAAGAGCGTGATGAGCGGCGCCAGCGAATAGAAATGATAGAACGTCGTCTCCTCGGACCACCACCCGTCGAAGGTGCCGTCACCGCTCACCGGCACGTTGTTTTGCAGCCAACGGGTGAACCCGAATTCCGCGCCCGTGCCAAAGGCGATCCAGTCCTGCCGGCCGTAGAGTTCGCCGGAAACCGCGACGGCCGCCGACGCATACGCGGCCATGTTTTGCAGCCCGGTGACGCCTTGCAGAAAACTCATCTGCTCGGCCACGCGGTTCTCAAAAATGCCGGTGCGAATACGCTCGTGATCCGCCGTGCTGTAAGCGGGGCTTTCACGCGTGAGCGCATAGCTGTTGGCGACGGCCAACACGACGGAGGCATCGTAAAGCGGCTGATACCAGACCGCTTTTCCGCCAAAGGAGGAACGCTCCCAACCGCTGGCTATGGCATGCGTGATGTAGTCCGCCGTTCGTCGCATTCCCTCCGCAACCCACGCCGCGTAACGCTCGTCGCCCGTCACCGCATACAGCAGCCCGAGTGATCGCATGATCCGCAACGTGCGCTCATGGGACAGCAACACCCACGCCTGCCTCTGTGCCGCGCTGTACTCGAAAACGCCGGTGGACGGATCGAGATACGCGTTGCCCGAGGCCGGATCGTAGAACAGGTGCTCGCCCGTCGTGCGCGCATAGAAGTCGTGCCGCCAGCCCACGCGTTCGAACGGGAAATGCGGCGGCGTGGCGATCACCGTCTCGGCCTCGTCAATGAGCTCTTGCCAATACGACGCCGCCCACGGCCGGGTGCGGATCTTGCGGGTGATCTCCGCGGCCGCAGCCTCGGTCTGCGCGAGCGTCAACCACAAGGTCGGCCAGTTGTCCTCCAGCCGCAGACCAATCGAGTAAGGAGAAGTTGAATACGGGCGAAGGTGGTGTTCCGGCGAACCCGGCGCCGGGAGCAATGCGTCGAGCGCCGCCCGGTCGAGCGGAGGCGGGAGCGTGTCGCCGGAACCCGTTGTGCTGAAGGTGCGAGTCTGATTGGCCATGAGAGTAATTGCGTTGGTAAAGAGAGTGTCCGCCCGCGTCCCGGTCGTGAATTGCACCCAGTCCATCACGACCACGCCCGACGTGCCTTCGAGAATCAACTCGTCGGCGTCCACCGGCACGGGGATCCGAAAGGTTTGTCCCACGATCCACGTCGAGGCGTTTTGCCAGAGGACCCCGAAGCTCTGCCCGCCAACGGTGATGCGCATCCCGGCCCCGGCGGCGGAGACGCGATCGATACGAAGCAGCATCGCCGCCGGTCCGACTCCCCATGCGGGATCGGCCAGCGAAAGATCAAACGTCAGCGGCGCGGCGTCGGCACCCACGCCGGTGAACCGCCGCGAGGCCTGTGAATCGAGCGCCGACAACGCTCCCGGATTTCCCGCGATTACCGGAAACCGCTCGACCAGTGAGTAGGCACCGATCGCATCGATTTTCGGGGTCAGCACCAATGGCGCCGGCTGCGCGTTCAAAATCGATCCGATGCCACTCGCCAAAACCGCCAGCCCAAGACGAAACCCGCCCGGCGGAGAACGCCGGGGCGGTGTTGAGCTGCGAAAACTGGCGGTTGGGGCGGACATGGAGAAGAGTGAGCTCCGCGTGACGCCGGAGACTCGCTGGCCAGGATCTCCCCGGCCACACCTCCGCAAAATACCGAGTGACACGCGACGGCAACAGCCTCAGATGTTAACCGTAACAATACCCCTGTCCCAACATGTCGAAATCTCCTCGTTCCCGCCCGGCAACCATCCGCGAGGTCGCCGATCATGCAGGCGTCTCCATGATGACGGTTTCACGACATTTGCGCAAACTGCCCGGCGTGGCGGAGAAGACCGCCGCCCGGATCGACCGGGCGGTCGCCGATCTGGATTATCGCCCCAATCCGTCCGTGCGCGCCTTGATGAGCGCCATCCGCCGCCACAATCCCGGCGCACCGGCCAGCAACCTGGCCTACCTCACGTTTGGCGGCACGGAAAACGCCTGGCGCCGACACCACCCGTCGCGGGCGATCTTCAAGGGCGCGGAGGAGGAGGCTGCAAAACAGGGCTACACCCTCGTACCGGTCTGGACGGGGACGCCCGGCCTCTCGGGAGCGCGCTTTGCGCAGATCCTTGAGGCACGCGGCATCCACGGATTCCTGATCTCTCCGCTGGCCCCCGACGGTGATTTCCCGTTTGGTGATTTTACTTGGGAAAAGTTCGCCTCGGTTTCGCTTGGCTACTCGCTCAAAGCCCCGGCACTCAACATCACCGCCACGCATCAGTGGCAATTGATGGAGCGCCTGCTGCTGCACCTCTCCGGTCCCGATTCCCCACGCGTCGGGTTGATTCTGAGTCGAGGCCTCGACGAACGCGTTCGCGGACAATGGATCTCCGCCTACCTTTATCACCGGCAAACCCGGCCAAACCTTTCCGCGCCCCTGCTGGTGGATACTGCGGTCGATCCCACGCGTATCCGGCAAAAGATCCTCACATGGATTCGGGAGCAGCGGATCGGAACCGTGCTCACCGATGCGGAGGTGTTGCCGCGGATGCCCGAGGGTGCCGTCGAGTCAGGGTCGCCGCTGCGAGTACTGAGGCTGGACGATGCCGAGATCGTCCTCCCCGATGGCACACGCATCGGCCGCGATTTCCACCAGCTCGGCGCGGTGGCCATCCGACTGGTTATCTCCCTCATCCTGCTCGACCAGCGCGGCATCCCGGACAGGCCCGTTCACCAACTCCTCGACCCGCTGGTCATCCCGGGAAATTAAATGCGGCGTGAACGGTCCGCTTCTTCATGGCGACTGTTGCACGACTACCAACCGGAGGAAAATGCGAGGGATTTCAGTAAGCGAAGTCTCCGTTCGCACCACCACCTCGTCGGTCGTGCCGTCGATCGGCGTGACCACCGGCACCGCATCGAGCTCCGTCCAACTCCCCGACTCAAGGCTCGTGCTTTTTTCGATCCGATATCCGATGCCGGACAATCCCCGCCGGCACAAAAACCGCAGCTCCAAAAAAGACTGTCCCGCATCTTCGACCGGGGAGAGGGTGACGCCGCCGCTCGCACCGCCCTCGCCGGATGTCGCCGGATCGCTCCCGAAAAAAAACTCCAGTCCATTGGGCACGGAGTCCCCGTCCGGATCGGCATCGAACATTCGATCCGCCTCCGAAAACCCCTGCGCCGCAGGCAATGCCACGCCCGTCCACTCATCGTAATTTTTGTCGTCGGCAACCACTCCTTCGACGAGGGCAAACTCCCGGAGCGAAGCGACGTTCCCCGCATAGGTTGCCGCGCCGGTGACCTCGATTTTCACGTAACGCCCCGCGACCGCCGTGAAGTCGTCGGAGATCGGCTGGCCGGTCGACGTGTTGGCCGTGCGATCCACCAACGGCGCGTACGAACCGTCGATCGCGGGATCTTCGCCGTCCTGCGCCACGCTGATCCTGAATCTGTAGTCGCGATCCTGATACGTCCAGAGGCGCGTGCCCGCGATTCCCTGGTTCGCTCCGTAGTCGATGACGATCGTTCCACCCGGATAAACCGTCGTCGACCACAGGGTCGAGGTGCTGCCGTCGATCAGGTTTTCAGGCACGTAATTTCCGTTTTGCGCAGTCGCCGAGTAGATGACCGGATAGGCCGGCGGCGGCTCATCCAGCACGGTCACCGTGAGCGAATCGACGTTGGCGCCGCCCGTGCTGCCGATGGCCGTCGCCCGTACGGTGTTGGCGCCGGCGTTAAGCGCGGCGTTGACCTTCGCAAAGCTCCAAGCCGTCCAACTGCCTGTGCTGGGAAAACTCAGGCCGGCGGCCACGACCGTTCCGTTCACCCGGATCTCCAACGGCCGGTCCGCCGTGGCGGCCAGTGCGTAGCGAAACGCCAGCTCGGACTGCCCCGCGTAGTCGGCCGTCACCGTCCACTCCACGTAATCGCCCGGCGCGGCCGCATAATCCGCGAAGCCGGTCCCCGTAAAACCCGCGTTCGACGCGCTCACCACGGGACCGACTAATAACGCGTTCTCGGCCTCGTACACCGTCACTCCCCCGCTCCCCGCCGTGTCCTTGGTGAACGTGGCCGCGGCCACGTTGCTGTCGCTCCACCCGCTCAGGAACGCCCGCGCCTTCAGCACCGTGGACGCCGTCACCGCCAGTGGAGCGTCGTACTGTGCGGAGGAACTCGTCGGCGTGTTTCCATCGGTCGTGTAGCGAATCGTCGCCCCGGCGGTTGTGCACGAGAGGCTCACCGACACGCTCCCCGTGAACGTGCCGCCGTTCGGGCTGATAACGGGCGTCGCCACCGTCGAACCCGGCGCCCCCGGATTCGTGGTCACCTGCAAATAGTCCACGCTCGGCGCACCGCCGTTGTTGGCCACGATCCGAATCACGTTGTTGCCCGGTTGAAGAGTCACCGCGACGTTCCCGGTCGTCGCCCAAGAGGCGTTGTCGCTCCCGGTGGGTGGCGTCGCCAGCGAGGCCGCGACCGTCGTACCGTTCAAGAGGATCTTCAACGGCTCGCTCGCACTGCCGGCACTGGCATAACGCACCGCAAGCTCCCCGGCGACCGCCGCGCCGCTGACGGGCACCGTGAGTTCAACATACTCTCCGGCACTGTTTATATAATCCACATAGGCAATACCGCTGTAGCCGGAACCCGACGTAGCGAGGGAGGTGTTGTTGGTTCTCCCGTCCTCGGCTTCATATACAAGCACATGGCTCGCGACGCCCGCCTCGATCATAACCGTGATCGGAGCCGAAACGGTGCTATTGCCCGCGAAGTCATATGCGACCGCCTCCAAGACGTGAGTGCCCGTACCGACCTGGCTGGTTATACAAGTCAGCTGATAAGGCGAATAGACGTCCGACGCACCGATATCCACGCCATCAATCCGGAACTGCACCTTGCTCACACCGGCGTTGTCCCATGCTCCGGCCTTTATTGTGAGCACGCCATTCGGGGCAACCTCCCCGGCCACCGGAGCGGTGATCGCGACAGTCGGCGCAATGCCGTCTGAAATGGGCGCCAAATCCAATGAGAACAGGCTTGCATGCGTGAGCGAGGCATAGCCCATGTCATAGAAGTCGTTGCGTGGCCGGCCCCATCGCGCAATGGCGTCCAGATATGAGCTCTTCTGGAACCGCGAATACGCCATTTCATACATCGAGGTGTTGGCCCCGGTGTATGCACTGATCTGTTGATACGGCCAAGTGGATGGGTCGATGACGTAGGGCGCATGGTAATCCAACGCCAGTTCGATTCCCCTCCCTTGGTCGGTGAAAGCGTACAAATCCACTCCTCGATGACGCGCCACCTCCGCCGTCTGCACCAACGCATTGAGCGCGTATGTGCTGTAGTTCAGGCTGAGCGTCCGACCCAATTCGTGAACCATCTGTCCCGTCGCGGATATTTGCCGATGGATGATCGCCTGGACCCGCGTGAAGGCGTAAGCGAGATGTTCGGTGTTGTCCAAATACGCTCCGCAAACCGCCAGGAATGCGATGCGCCAATCCTCGAAATTATCATAGGCAGAATATCCACCGACGAACTTCCGGCCGCTCTGCGCAAAGGACTCCACCCAACGATCAAACGCTTCGCGCTCCGACACGCTCCAACCCGGGTAATCATAGATGAGATCCGCTCCATAAATGATGCTCGGGATCGTAATCTCGATTTCTATCCGCGACTGCCCGTCGGTGAACCGTGGCGCCAGATGATAATCCGGATCCAGGCAAAACTTGCGAATATACTCGACCGCCTTGGCCGCGTACGCGTCGTCGCCGCTGAAGGTGTAGGCCAGACCAAGATGAACCACCGCTTCGCCGACCGTGATCGCGTCATGATAGTCATCCCGATCCGCGTCGGGATTCGGCACGCCGTCTGTGAGATACGGCGCTTGTGACCAATAGAGGTGGACGCCTTCGGGACCAGTGCTGCGCGTGCCATTGTCCACCACCGTCGGGATCGCCGCATAAGTCGTGTTTTTAACCGAATTCGCCTTGCTGATGATTTGATCATAAGCCGCCTTCCAAGGCTGCTGTGCGGTGGTCACCTTGGATTTGATCGCCGCGATCTCCTCCGCGTTCACGAAAATCCGCGGCCCGGCGGCACCGCGCGGCCCCGTTCGTGTAAACGTGGCGCTCTCCACGGCGCTGGTTGTCAAACCATCCAAAAAAGCGGCTGCTTTTAGCACAGTCGTCGCCGTCAGGGTCAGCGGTCCGGCGTAGTGGGTCGACGATACCGTCGGCGTGCTGCCATCGGTTGTATAACGAATCGTCGCCCCGGAGGTCGCACAGGAAATCGTCACCGTGACGCTGCCGGTGAATGTCCCCCCGGCGGGAGTCATCACGGGCATCTCGACCGTCGATCCGGGCGTCACGGCGCTCAAATACAAGAGCACGTCGGAGCCGGTCCAGGGAGATTGCAGATCGACGTTCGCGCCGCCGGTCACCGTCCCGCCGGGCGCGCTCACGCCGTCCCGCGGCCGCACCCATGTGACCGAATAGGTGTTCGCATCGGCCAGGTTCAGACGTATCGCCGGCCGTCGACTCGTGTAAAGGGTGGCATCTCTGCCATTGGTGATATTGCAGTTGGGATCATAGACAATGTAGCCGACGCCGGGATTTTCGGCGCATTGCAGTCGGTTGATCCCGGTGCCGGTGCCCGATGCCGGCGGGGACACATGCGAGGCGCGCGCATCGTTTGCCGTGTAGCCGGACAGGTCGATGCCATGGCTCGTGAAGAAATTCTCGATATGGCCAATTTCGTCCAAGCCCACCAAGCCCGTGGTGTAGGTATAGTCACCCCATTTGTTCGCATAGTCGCGGACTGCGGTTAAACCGTAGGGATGCGTCAGGCTGAAGCGACCGCCATAGTTACTGGAGCCGCCTGACAGCAGATTGGAGAGGAACAGCCGACGGTAAAAATATTTGGGATCGGCCGGGTTGTTGGTCACGCGGTCCTGCTCGTAATAGTCCTCTCCATTGAAGACGTGCATATCGATCGCCGCGTACTGATCCGCTCGTTGGGCCGATACGTCCCACGCGGTTTCCGTGTGAATGTAGGTGGACTCGTCCATCACCGCGGTGGGATAGGGTCCGCCTCGATACGGTCCGGCCGCCTGCAAATGCCCCCAAGGATCGTGGTCGGCGAAGTAGCGGAGCACATCGATCACGAAGGCCTGATTACCGGGATTCTCCAGTCGCATGTCATTGACCACGAGCCAGAACACCTGCGGAAAGGCCGCCCATCGGGCGATCATGTAGTCCATGGTGTTCTGTTGCACCGCAGTCCCCAACCCCGTCCATTGCGTGCCGTTCTGGTCGTTGTTTCCGGAGGCAACCAAACCGAATAAAATCATCTGCACGTAGATATCGGAATGGTTGTCGAGCATCCATGACAGGCGATCATCCGTCGTCTGAAACTTGTCGATCCCGTAACGGGTCGTGTCGGAACCGCTCCAAGGCCAGTTGGAATCCTCGATCGTCCAGGGAGTATAACGACTGTCATTCCACCACATGTGGCCGCCGAGCGCACCGGCACGCACGGAGGTGATTCCTTTCGAGGCGACATCCGCGATGTAGGCCTCGAAGTCGGCGGCCGTACACTTGGTGGAGTAAATACTAAACAGATGATACGCGGTGTCGTTCATGTTGATGAACGGTTCACCATTGTCGGTGATCCAGACTTTCCCGTTGGCGGGATGCGTCTTCAGCTTGCCACGGAGCGAGGAACTGCCGGCGCTGAAGGATCCGGAATGGTTGTTCAACCCCGCGTCCGAGGAGACCGAACTCCACGTCCAGGCTCCCACCTCATTGATATAAGCGCGGGCGCGCCACGTGTTGCCTCCGTCGTAGAAGGCTTTCACCACCTTGACGTTTGCCGCTCCGGAGGGCGGCGTGAACGTGACGGATGCCGGGGTGTTAAAGGGATTGGAGACGCCGCCATTACCTTCGAGGACGATCTCATGCACGCCGCGCAATACCGCGTTGGTCGTGCCTCGTGTGAAGTTGGCGGCGCTGGCCATCGGCAACAGAAACGCGACGAGCAGGCATAAAACAAACGCGGAGCCAAGGAGTCGGCCGGGGGGCCGCTCCCGCGATGAGGTGCAGGCGGCGTTCGAGCGGCTGCGAAAGCTGGGGTGTATAGTCATACGAATGAGGTTGGCCGTTCCCGGCCTGCGTCGCCTCGATGTCAATCGACGCGCAGTGGTTGAGTATCCAGCGGCGCGTACGTCACCTGCGCGCTCACCGAACGCGGCCATGAGAATCGCCACGCCTCCTCGCCCGGGATCCAGCCTCTCCGATCCGCCGGCACGATCCTGACGGGAGCGGGCACGTCGGCGACATCGCGGCCCCAGCAGATTATCCACGCACCGGCAAGGTGCTCGCGTCCTTTCAACTTCTCCGCGGGCCACGTGGCGGACCACGTGATCTGCCCGGGAGCTTGAGCAAGTTGCACCCGCCCACCGGACCCCAGCGGGCAATAAAACACCGTTATCGGCACGCCCTTGCCGTCGAGCAACAGCCGCGAAACATTCTCGCCCGATTCCTCCTTCAGCACGGTGAAGGCGCTCCCGGTCAACACGAGCTGATCGGAGCACGCTTCCCATGTGTGCGCCACCGCAGGCATTCGGCGAACGATCAACGCATCCGGCCCTTCCTGCACCGAATGCGTCAATCCGACGATCGGTGGCGAGACGTTGCGACTGAGCACGTTGTCCAGATACGCGGCGCTTTTTCGATTCGCCGGATGGTAACGATCCTGTCCGTCTTCGCGTGCGTGCCAGCGTAGAAAGCCCCACCCATCCGAACCCGCCGCAAACGCCACCGGCATCGTCTGCCATGAAAGTCCCCACTCCGCATGCTCCGTCTGCGGCATGCAGGGGAATCGGGAAAGCGTGCCCAAACGTGCCTCCGGCCTCACCCAAGCCCTGGCGACGGCACCACCGAAACAGGGAATCTCAACCTGCGGCTTCACCGGACTCCGCTCTCCCGCCAGCCGCTGCCAGCCCAGGCGGTTGAATAGATCGCCAAACGCGAACCCCGGCTCGCCCTTGAGCAGGCTGGCAACGTCGCTCTCCGTCCATGCCGTAATCTTCGCGCGGTACCCTCGGGTGCGATCAATCTCCACACCCGCGTAGCTGCGGATGGCCGGCACGCGAGGCCCTCCTTCAAACTGATCTTCGATAACGATCAGCTGATCGAACAGCTGCTTATAATCAGCCCGTAGCCCCTCCGGCAGCGATCGTGAAAACAGCAATAGCGACGACAACTGATCGAGCAGGATCCCTGCATAGAGATCGCTCATGTGCTCACCCCATCCCCAGTATTGTTCGCGCCAATACACCGCGGCCTCTTTCATAATCGTGATCAACCGCTCCGCCTCCGGCCCGTCGGTGGCAATGTCTTCCTGAAGGAGCCAGGCGCACACGAGATCCCCCATAAACTTGTTGGGATAATAAAAACTGCGCGTTTCCACCTCATGGTTAAACCAACGCGATAAATCCCTCAGCATAACCTTCAACAGCGCGCGCCCCCGTTCATCGAGGTTGCCCGCCGCGGTGCGGTCCAGCGCGATCAAGTTAAGACCGATAAAAAACGCCGCGTTCGTATCAACCGGCTCCGGCTCTTCGTAATACCAACGAAAACAGCCATGCCGGGACGAGCCATCAACGCACTGCATGCCCCGCAATGCCTCCAAGACGCGAGTGCCTTGAGCAGGGTCCAACGCGTCGAGATGCGCCGCGACAAACAGGCGCCCGGCCGCCGTCCGCCCCGAATGCGTGGCCGCAAGATGCGCGACCGGTTTCGTGTGCCCCGGTTTTGGCTGCACCCACAAGCCCACCTCTTCATCAAAGCGATCCTCAAATATCATAAATGAGGCAGTCTGCCTCGACACGGACACATCCGCGGAGGATGCACCGAAAGCGGACCGCGGCATCGATGGGACGACGGTTGACATCAGGGAAAGAACGCAGGCGGTTATGTTCTTCAAAAGCACGGCGGACTATTGAGGCAGAGGCGCTTTATAATTGTCGGGCCCGCCATGCTCCTTCCACCCGCGAATCACGTGGATCATCGGGATGATCGCGATGGCGGAGAAGAATGTCGTCCATAGAAACGCCATTCGGTAGTCGTTGGTAAAGAAGTCCATTACCATACCGATAAACATGTTGCCGAAAATCATCGCGCCGCAGCCAAACACATTTAGTCCACCCGACAATTGACCGAACTTCGCCGACGGAAAGAGGCTCATGCCAATGGCTGTTCCGCCCAAGGCCCAGCCGACCGATGGCACCGCGGCAATCAACGCAAAGGTCAGGTATCCGGTCTGACTGTGAACAAAGAAGTAACCAATTATGGTGCCCAACGAGAGCGCCATAAGCGAAATCAACGTCACCCTGATCGGAGAAAACCGATCACACAACCAGCCAACGGGAAACAAGCAGAGCGCCGTGAGAATGGACGTCCACGAGTAAATATGCCCCATCGCCGCCATATCGATGCCAAGGGTTTCCCTGACAAAAAGCGTGCGAAAGTTCCCCGCGCAGTTGGTTGCCACGATGACGAGCAAATAGACAAAGAAGTAATTACGATACAGAGGCACCTGCATGCATTCCTTAAAATATAAGACGAAGGTCCTAAACACTCCGGGCGGGTTCGCCTGCACCACAGGAGGCGGATAATCCCCCTCCTTCACCCGTCGGCACATCATGATAAAAGCGATGAGGTAGAAAACGCCGATCCCGAAACAGATCTCCCGGCGGTGCGTCAGCAGATGAGGGAAAACAAACCATAAAAAGAACACGCCGCTCACCGTTCCCACGATCCGGAACCAAGCGAGAAACCGCGCCATCACCTCCAGCGGCACCACGTCACGGATCAACCAGTTATAGGCGTTGCAGAGGATCATGTTGAAGAAATGAAAACTCACCACAAACCCACTGAGCATTCCCAGGATGAGGCCGCCCTTCGTGAACGACGCCGGCAGGTGCGCAGAAAAGCGATCGAACACCCATCCGCCCATCTCAGGCGCGAAGCCGACTGCGATCAGCGCGAAGACCGTCAGCGGAGTAACCACGTATAAAAACGGGATGCGCCGGCCGATCGCGCTGCGGTAATTGTCACTCCAACGGCTGATCCCGGGTAAAAACAGCACGTTCACCAAGCCCGCGAAACTGCCGGTCATCACCCCGATCAACGTGTTCGAGGCGTTGAGTTCCTTCAGATAAATCGGCAGGAACCGGCTGAAGACCGCCTCGAAAAAGTTGAATGCAAAGTCTCCCCACAACAACCAGAGCGAGAGGACGATCAGTCCCCGCTTGGTGTAGATGAGGGTGCCCGTTTGAAAGACACTCTTCTTTATGACCGGCGATGGACTTGGCAGTAAATCGTTCATGGTAGGCATACAAAAATCAAAGCGACCGCGGCTCCGCGTTCTCGCCGCCCGCCGCGACCCATAGCGCGTGCAAGCCGGCGATGAATCCGCCTTCCGACCACCAACGCACGAGTGGCGTCTGGTCGGTCAGCATATGAAAAACCACCCGCCCCTGCGCATCGATGTCGCGCTCGGAGATCTCCACTGACCGGAACGCCTCGGGCTGCTCCGCGCCCTCTGGCACAATCCATACTCCAAGGTCCCGCTTCTCCGGGCCCACCTGAAGCCGGTGGCGCGCTCCGGTACCCGTCGGGTCAAACCCATGCAGCAACACCGTCCATCGCCCATTGCCACCCGCCGTGCCGGGCAAACCGTCGATCCGAAAATGCAACCCCCGCGGATGATACCAAAACGATTTGCCGGGACCGAACGCGATCACTCCATCCGAGAACTCCCGTGCGCTCACCCCCGGCAAATACGCGGTCGGCCGGTCGTAACCCGACGCCCGGCTCCGCGTGCCCAGGGCCAATTCCGCTCCGCAGTGCATTGCAAAAACCCGCCGCTTGTTCCGCATAGCCGGATGACTCCACGCCGCCGCGTCCAGCCGCTCCCGGTGACTCTGCATTCGCTCGGCCATCAAATCGGCAGACGGCAACAGCGCTCCCGCGAGGTCCGCCCATCCATCAACATCCGCCGCCGGCTCGATGTCACCCGCATCGAGGCCCCACACGCGATACCAGCCCAGCAGCGGCCCGAAGGTCAGCATATGCGTCCCGGCCGGCAGTTCGCCCAACGACCGCTGTGCGTCGTCCACGCGCGCCGTCTTTTTCAAAATCACCGGTATTCGAACGTCGGATACCAAGGCCGCGTCGAGATGCAGGTAGGTGTGCCGCTCTATACCCTCGCCGAAAGTCTGCATGATCCATCGTCCGTCGCGTCGACCGGCCGGCGGGGAGTGCGGACTCAACTTGATCTCAACCCGACCGTGCCATCCCGCCGGCACCTCCAGCACCGCGACCATCCGCCCATCGTCGAGCATGCGGACCGGCAGGCCGTGAAACTCCGGTTTCACCGTCTCGGCGTCCCAAAACGCGATCGGCACCGGCCTCGCCAATCCGGTCGTCGCCTCCACCACCGCCCGGTCCGGCGCGATCCTTGTCACGCTCACCGCCGCCGCGCAATCGGTCGCAAAATCGGTCGGCGCGTTGAGATCGTCCGTTTTGAAATACCACGGCGCGGTGTAGTCGTAGTAAAAATACGGCGTCGCCGCGCCCTCGCGAATGAGGGCCTTGTAATCGCTCCGCTCAATCACCACCGAGTCGCCCGCCTGGCCCGGCTTTCCGTTGACCGTGACGCCCACCCAGTTGTCGCGCTGACGGAAGACGCGGTCGGCAAAACCTGGCACGTGCCGATCATGATACGCCCGTACGTCGCCGCTCGTGGCGAACGCCAGCCGCTCGGTGGACGCCAGCCCGATCAGGCGCGCAAGCCCGGCGCGGTTCCACTCCGTCATGTTTGCCGTGCCGAACGTCCGCCCAAACTCGAACCCGGCCACGAAGAAAAACGGCGCTCCGGTTAGCGACGTTCCCCCGCGCACCGTATCCAACAAAAACTGACGAAACCGCGTGGACTCGTCGCCGGAATCGGCCGCGCGGTTCCAGCGGGTGAAGTGCGACGGCGAGAGCACAAAGTCGCCCCAATGCGTCAGGTGGGGAAGCAGCACCTGATAGTGGTTCATCGTAATGCCCAGCACGCCCTGCGCGTCTCGCGCGCCGGCCTTTCGAAAATCATCCGGAGCGATCCAAAACGGAGCGGTCGGCATGCCCCAGTGGTTGATCGCCCACTCGCCGTCCGACCAGTTTTGCTCCGGGCAAAGCGAATGCACGACACGAATGCCTGTCGCCCGGCACGCACGCACAAACAGATTGGAGGGCGTGTAAGTCGCGATGCGGTCGAGCGGCGCGTACCCCCGCCCCAGCCACCACGATTGGAGCGCCTTCAAGCGGGCTTCGATCCCCGCCAGCGGCAACGATTCCCAATTCGGGTTGTCGTGCGCGAGAGCCGGATCAATCACCCCGAAGGCCTCGGCCATCGCGTGCGGATGAATCGCGTCGCCATGTTGTCGCTCATACCAAGTCCAGCGAGGATCACAGGCGGTGAACGCCTCGTCCTCGCCTGCGACCGGCAGCCCGACATAGTAGTCCGCCGCCAGACCCGCCTCATGGATCTGGTTCGCGAAATCCTCCGCCGTAAAGGCCCCGACGGTGATCTGGCACACCGCCCACTGCTCCGACACAACCGCGAGCGGACGGCGCAATGTCTCCCCCGCCGCATCGGTGAACTCCAGCAGAAACATGCCCTCCCCGGGTGCCGTCCACGACCGGCTCTCTCCGGCTGTCAGCCGCACACGTTCGAGCTCGGAAAAACCGCCCGCGACACCGCGCCTGATTGTCAGCTCCCCTTCCACCGAGGGTTTGATTTCCACCGACTCGTCCCGGTTGATCAACCCGCCGGGGTGCAGGCTGAGACGCGACGCCGCCCCGGCGTTGGCAACGACGGAGCTCATTGGCCAATCGCTCCGGTTTTGCTGTCGTCTTTCGCGAACGAAACTCCGGTTTCGAAGCGATAGACGCGTTCCCAGAAAATCGTTTCCCCGGGCTCGATCCGAACCCGGACAAACTGTTCCGGGCAGACATAGCCGGACGTGGCGTGCAGAAACACGAACGGTCCGGCGATGGACGTTGTCATTGTAAGTCGCATTCCCGTATTCACGTTGTAGATACTCAATTGATTCGGTCCGTCATACCCCGCGGGCCACGGGAGCTTTGCGTTCAGCGTCTTTTTCAACGCCTCGTCAAAAACCAGGGTATTGCCTCGCTGTCGGAGCGCGCGGGCGGAGTCGGGCTGATATACGGGTGCCGGCTCGTACGGGAATTCGATCCGGTAATCCGACGTCGCTTCGGCCCCGTCGAAGGCGAGATAGTTGTGGGCGTACTGCATCGTCGAAAACACCTTTTCGCCGGTGTTTGTCAGCCGGCACTCGATCGTCACGCCGGCCTCGGCGACACGCACCTCGGCCGCAAGCCTGTAGGCGTAGCCGTTCACGCCGTCGCATACCTGCTGAAAGCTTGCGCGATCCGTTCCCCACGTGGCGGTGGTTTTCGCTTCTTCGATTACCGGACTGACCGGCCAAAAATCATAACGCGCGCGGGTCTTCTTGAGCACGCCGACCCCGATCTTCACATAGCCGTCGCCGATCTTCGCCTCGTCAAAACCCGGAGGGGGTTCGTCGCTTAGGAGGTCGAACTCCGATGCCAGTCCGCCGTTGTCGAGCAGCGGATCGTGTGTGTCCGGAGCGTGGAGAAACTCATGCCCGTCGAGCCGCGCACGGAGCACATTGGCCAACGGAGAAAAGCGGGTGCCTCGATTGTAGCGGTCCGGGCTCGCGGGATCCATCACCTCCACCACCAGCCGTCCATCGGTCAGCACGCGAGTGCCCGGGAGACGGGCGGCGTCCGCCGACCGCGCCTCGCCGAACGAGAACACCAGAAGGCAGAGCGGCAGCAACATGCGCACCCGGAGTTGATCGGGCCGATCGTGGGGTTTCCGGATCATGTGTTCGTCCTGGTTGTGTCGATAACGGAGAGCTGTGGCATCACCGGATCGCCTTTCCCCAGTTGTCCATCTCTGGCAGTTCCACGGTATCGGAGCTGGCCTTGGCTCCCGACGGGGAAATCGCGGTGCCGTAGGCCACGAGCTGTTCATCGTCGGCCACGGCGGGCACCAGCGCGGTCCACTCGCCATTGCCCCCCTTCCCCGCGGGAGCCTCGAGCCACTTCACCGTCTCGGCGGATTTACCCGCGCGGCCCGAGCGAAATTTACCGAGCGGCATCCGTTTTACCCAAAACGAAACGCTCTCAACCTCGCCTGCCACCGTCACCGCAAGCTGCAATTGCCCGCCTCGTGTCGAGGTGGCGATCTTCGCCGGCTCCGGCCATGCACCGCCGGCGCGACCGAGGATATGGTCAAACCAGCGCCGCGGCACCACCTCGTTGTTCACATGACCGTGGTTGTCGTTCGGCAGGATGAAGAGGCTCTTGCGCGCCGGAATATGCCGCCACGTCGCGAGGACCGACGGGAGCCAATAGAAAATATCGTCGGTGCCGGACATCATCAGCGTCGAGGCCCGGATGTCGGCAAGGCCATGCTTCGGATCCATGATCGAAATCCATCGGTTCACATCCTGCGGGTCATCGCGATTGGCCGCGGTGATCGGGCCGAAGACCCCGCCCCAGTTCAGTTCGCGAATGAAGCCGCCACCGTATTTCACGGCGGCCGCCTTGACATCCGGCTCAAAGGCAAGCGCCACCAGCGTGGCCTGCGCCCCGGCCGACATGCCGGAGATGCAAAGTTGATCCGCCGCCACCTCCGGCCGCGCCCGCAGGAACTGCAACGAGCGACGAATGAAGCGCACGCCGTTCGCCCGCGCGTCTTCCTCGGGCGAAATCGCGTCCCACCGGCCCGCGGCATCCTTCAGCGCCATGTTGCCCCGGCTCTTGAACTTCGAATGAGGTTCCTTGCGACTCTCGCCGTTGCCGCGATAGTCCGGCCCCGCCCAGTCGATGCTGATGCAGGCGTATCCGGACTTTGCATACCCGATGGCCGGATCCGGCTTCAGCGTCTTGAGTCCCGAACCGTGCAATTGCACCACTCCAGGCCAGGGACCGGCGCCAATCGGCACCGCATAGAAAGCGAGGATGCGCGTGGGCTCGCCGTTAAACGATGGACCGTTGAAATAGAACTGTATCAACCGCACCCCATCCTCCTCGCGCGTCGACAGGGTTTCGATCTGCAGCGGCAGTTCCTCAAGGGTGGGAATGGAAAAAAGCTGCTCGCGTTCGGTTTCCGCGCGGACGGTGGATCCCGAAAACGGGAAGGTCGCCGCACAGGCGATCGTCCAAAGGGCGATCCGCATACCAAAATGTTTGTTCATGAAAACGTCTCGTCGGGGTTTCAGGTGCGAAATTGGAGGTCTCCCGCATCGTTCAGGAAAAAGCTGAACCAGTTGTCCGTGCTGCCGGGGTGACACTTGATCAGGAACACGTTCTCTCCTCGCACGAGGTGAACGCGCGCCGGCATGGGTTTCCAACCATTGAACCACGCTCCGTCTTTTTCGAAATCTTCCGGGGCGCGTTCACTGCGAACCAACTCTCCGTTCACGAAAAGATTCGCCCACCAGTCGCAGCCGAGCAGGACGGACAAATCACGCTCCTCGGGCGACATGACCACCATCCGCGCGTAACAAACACCGGCTTGCTCGCCCCCGCACAGCAGCGCGAGATTCACGACGTCGTCGGAGCCCCGGCCCACCGTCCATTTGACGGCCATGCCGCCCGCGCCTGCATACGTCACGTCCTCCGCGAACTGTTCTTCCGGCGGAAAAATCCGCCCCATCGCCGCTTTCACTTGATCGCTGGATCCCTGGGCCTCGAACTCCGTCGGAAAGGGTCCGATCATCCGCCACCGTTTCACGGGCATCGGTTTCCACACGGGCTGCAAGCGCCACAGATACAGACTGAAATCCGCATCGTTCGCCGAGAGTTCGAGCGTCTGTTCGCCTTGCTTCAACCGCAGCTCCGGCAGACGCAATGCCAGCGGATAGTCGCGGCATTCAACGCTCAACGGAGGCGAAACGGCGTGCCCGTTGAGCGAAGCCGCCAAGCTCTGCGCGAGCCGTGACACCACGCCGACCTCAAGACGATAACGACCCGTCGTGGGTGCGCCAAAGGCGAGTGTCTGACTGAAATTCATTTCCTGGGCAGGCGCGGGATTCACCTCCGCCTCCGCCGGCGCATGGCGACCGGTGTCGCGGGCGACGAGCAGCGACGGCGGCGGCGTGTGAGCGGGTCGTTCCGACAACCGCACCGCCAGCACGTCCACGCCGTTGGCCGACTCGACATCGGCAAAACCAAGGATGCGTACGCAGCCGTCGCCTGTTTGCTCAAAGGTCAACTGGCCTTCGCGTCCGAGCATGCGGACCGACTCGACCGGCGACGGTACGCCGGCGACGACCACCGGCTCCTTCGGCCGCTCGGGCAGATGGAAATAGAGCGTGCGATCCCGGCAGGTGGCCACGCCGATCAGGTGCTGCGCCTCCGTGTAAGGCGTGCGTTCCGAACCGCGCACCGCCTCGCCGTTGATCTGCATCCAGCGGCCGATTTCTTGCATCCGCTCCACCTGCCAATCGGGCACCCGGCCACTCGCATCGGGACCGACATTGAGCAGGTAGTTTCCGCCGTGACGGCTGCAAAAAATCATCTGCCAGATCAGCTCGTTGGCCGCCTTGGGGCGTGGCTCATCGTGATGCCAGCCCCAATGATTTCCGATCGTCTGGCAACATTCCCAGATACGACCGACGGGAGCGGGCGTCAAATGTTGCTCCGGCGTGGAGACGTCCTCCGGCAACGCCGCGCGATCGTTGATCAGGATGCCCGGCTGCAACCGCCGCACCATCGCATTGAGCTCGCGCGAGCGCCAGTACCTGGCGCGGATCGACGCGTCGCCCAGCCCCGGCACCACGCAGCCGTCGTACCACAGATAATCGATCCGTCCGTAGCCGGTCATCAACTCGCGAACCTGTGCGTGGGTCTCGTTCACCATCGCCGCCCAGCCCTTCGGATCCCTGGCCGGACCGGTGAAGATCGCCGGCCATTGCCAGCTCATCACCGACATGTAGATACCGACCCGCAAACCGGCGCGCCGACATGCCTCGACATACTCGCGCACCAGATCACGCCGTGCGGCGGTCTTCATCGAGTTGAAATCGGTGGTCTCCGTGTCCCAGAGGCAGAAACCGTCATGATGCCGCGCGACAAAAACGACATAGCCTGCACCCGCACGCTTCGCCAGGCCCACCAACTCATCCGCATCGAACTGCTCCGCCGTAAACTCCTCCGCCAGCCGGTTGTACTCCGCCGCGGGAATCTTTTCGAAATACATCGCCCACTCCCCTCTGCCCAAAATCGAATAGAGCCCGTAATGGACAAACATCCCGAATCGCGCGGCGTGAAACCAACCGGCATCGATGCTTGACGGAGGCAGGCCGTCAACCGGTGCGATTTCCATTAAATTGGGCGCCTTCGACGGCGTCGTATCCTCATCAAGCAGGGTTGAGACTGACATGGTATCTAGATGAAAAAGGAGCGGAGTCAGCTCCTTGAAGCGTTTCGATTCAGTTAACAATTGTGGCGGAGGCGCGGATGTTCCCGGGATTGGTGATTGCGGCCCAGAGCCCGTTGCCGTCGTTGCCCGAGGCCACCTTGAAGAGCAGTTCGTTGCTTCCCTTTTTCAGGGGAAGGTTGCGATGAAATCCATAAGGCACCGGGGCGCCGCCCGGTGTATGCGTATCTTGCACCAACTCGCCGTTGAGCCAGATCCGTGCCCAATAGTCCGTTCCATAGGACAGGCGCACGACGTAATCATTGGGTGAATACAGATAAGTCCTCGCGTAGTGGATCGTGCCGAACTCACCGCCGGTCGCCTCGCGAAAATCGACGTAGGCCGAATCGCCTTGCAGCATCCGCCACTCGGCCTCCGCCGCCTCTTCGACCGGAAACGCCCGTCCCATGGCGGCCAGCACCGCGTCGTTCTGTTGCGCCGGCCCGCCCGAGAAATCCACCGCGATCGGCCCATGCAGAGACCACGCGCCGGCCACGAGCGGATCACGGAGCGGCGTCAGTTCCACGAATTGCACGCCGAGACGGCCTCCGCCCGATGCGCGTCTCAAGGTCAGCTCATGCGCTCCGCGTTCCAGGGAGATCGCCGCCTCGAACGCCAGATGCCGACCGACGACGTCGCCCCCCGTCTTTCCCATAAAGGTGCCAACGACCGCGCCGTCCATCAGCACTTCTCCTTTGCCGCCGAAGTCGCCGCCGTCGGCCACCCCCAATTGCAGGATGAATCGGCCGTCCACGTCCGTCTCGACGCGCAAGGCCATCGTCTGCCCCTCCGTCACCAGCAACCGTTCACCGGTCCAACTTCGGGAAACCCGCTCCGCCTCGGCCAATGCGATCCGCGCCTGCTGCCCGATCAACCGCGAAAGCGCCTCCGCATCCATGGCGGTCTTGGGGGTCTTGAGCGTTCCGTTGTCGCGCAGCTGCGGCGGGTATTGTTTCAACGTTTCGTAAAGCTGCACCAGATCCGAGTGCTCCAAATAATTACGGGCGGCGCGGAGACGGCCCTGGTTGAAAGCGGTCCGGGCGTTGGTGGCGGCGTCCTTGACCTTCGCCTGCCGGTCGGGGGCGATCGTTACGGGAAAATCCGTCCGTGTGATGCGCTTGGCCAGGGCCTCGATCCACTCCACCTGCGCACGCACCTTGGCCACTTCGTTGGCCGGCGGTTTCACGCGGACAGCATCGATGCGGCTGCCATGTGGCGCGCGCCACACCATCAGCTCGTAGGGCTTGAGCACCTTGTTCAGGCGGCCAAACCTCACCGACTCCACCCGATCGTCCACAACGCGCACCACGTCGCCGTTTGTCCGAAGATCCAGCGAAATCGGCAGATCATAAGCCTCGCGGTTCACCGCATAGAACCAGAATCCATCGCGGTCTTCCGCCGACCACACCGCCACCGGATCGCGCGCATCCTCGCGCGCCGTAAAGGCGATGTCCGGCAACCGACGATACTGGCGGAAAAACTCCCGATTCCGCGGTTGCCCCAACGTGTAGGCATTACCGCCGTCGCGCAGAAACCGCGCGTCGGTCTCCGCGAGCATCAAGGCCCAGCGCTCCACCGAGTGCGCACCCGCCGGCTCCACGGCCCCCGACATCCAACCGTGCGGCGTGTTCTCCGGGTATCCGAGATCGGCGGGCGGCGCCACTTTCTGCGTGGCTTCAAAATAGGCCTGTCCGATCGCGTAGGATGGTTTCGCTCCCAGGTTGAGCAGTGCGTCCATGGCACCGGGCGCGACCAACTTGTCCCGCGTGGCTTGATTGACCAGCATGGCTTTTCTGCGGCCATAGGTGCCCACGTTCTGGACAAGCACCAAACCGTCGATCTTCGCCAAGGCCGGCAGATCAAGACCCATTTCGGCACGCGCCGCATCACCGGCATCCAGATAAACCAGCAGATCGGGTCGCACCGAACGTACCTCGGCCACGATCTTGCGGTGCAACTCGGTGACCTTGTCGCAACGCCAGGCGATCCAACGCGCCTTCTCATGGTTCACCAGCCAGCTGTGGCGTTTTCCGAAACGAAGCGGATCGTCCGCCGCGACCGGCACGTCGATGCCTGTTTCTTTCTCGAAAAGCTCGACCGTGTAGTCGTCATAACCCCAGTCCAACGAGTGAAAGTTGTTCAGCGCGGGATTGGCCCACCGCATAATGCGCAGGCTCACGCCCTCGAATGCGCGTGAGTCGTGATAGCGGGCGGCGAATTCTTTCAACATCCCCAGATACCAAGTCTGATTGACGGGATGCACCGGACTGAAGCGCGCGGATTGATCGCCAAACTTGCCCTTCGAATTACGCAGGCTGTTTTTTCGGTCATCGAGCCCGCGGTCTTCCATCCACATCAACTCCCGGGCCTCGGGATGAAACTCGCCCGCGAAGCGCATGCCGTATTTCTCGCAATACAGCAGGATCAGCCGCACCGCATCGAAGGTTTCGGGCGTACAAAAGGCGGTGTTATAGCGGGACGGGTACATCGCCATCTGGTAGACCGAAACCGTGGGGACGACCGCATTTGCCCCCGCATAGGCCGCCGACCGCAGCCACTGGTCGGTCCCCCGCATCAGATCTTCGGCCGACTGGTTGGAGCCGCCGAACACGCTCAGGTAGGAAAACCCTTCCTCATACCACTGCGCATAAGTCCGCCCGTCGGTCCGCCCCGGCATCGGAGAGATTCCTTCTGGCAATTCATAGATACGGATCCGTGAGGCCGCCGGGCGGGATCCGTTTTGCGGCGTTATTAGATTGATGCGCCAGTCCCTGCTGGTCGGCCACACCAAGACCGAAAGCGTTTCCAATCGATGGCTCAAAGTGAACTCGCCTCCGGTGTCCGCGCCCACGCCCATTACATATGCATGGGTGGGGTTGCCTCCAATCTCAGGCGGCCCTTGGCGGATCTGTGCGATCGTTGTCCGGTAGCTGTCGTTTGGATAGTCGATCTCGACAATATAGGGATTGCCGAGACGGGGGATGGAGGTCGTGTACGCAAACCAGCTCGGCTTCTCCGCATTCATGTTTTGCAGATAACCGACATCACCCCCTTCACGATAACGACCGAAAGATTTCGCGACGACTCGCGTTTCACCGCCCTTGAAGTAGTCGGGGGCGCGCGCCACGCAATCGATCTCCGCCACCAATGTCCGCTTCGGCTCGGCGGCAGACGCCGGCACCTGCGCCGTATCGACCACGATCACCTGCACAGGAGGTATGTCATCCGTGATCGGCTTTCCGCCCGATGAAAAACGCAGTTCAAAAATGCCTTCTTCGGGCAAAGGCAGACCCACCTCGATATCCCGGGGAGCTTCTCCGGAGGGAATCATCACGTCTTTTGTTGTCACGACATCGCCGCCTCGGTTGCGGTGCAGCGTCAGGGTGAGATCGGCGGCGCTCCTGCGTCCACCGCCCTGTATTATCAACCGCAGTTTATCCCCCTTCGAAAGCACCCGGCCCGTTCCGGCGATCGTATATCGCATCGTCTGCGCCAAGGAATCGTCCGACCGGCGCAACGTGATCTGTCGGAGGTCGCCAAACCCCTCCCAATGATAACGCTGAACCCGTACGGTATGCCGTCCGGCGGTCAACCAGACATTGCCCACCTTTGATCGTGAGCGGGGGCTAAAGCTGATCTCTCCATCGATAATGAACTCGCTGCGCGAGGCTTGGGGGTCCGCAAGGAGCTCGTACCAGCCCGCCTCCGGTGCATCGAACTCATAGTCGAACCAGCCGGTCACCGACCGTTTCTGGCCGTTGGCGCGTCCTGAAAGGCTACCCGACTCCGTCACATAATCCGCCGCGCCCGGCCGCACCGTATCGGCCTTCACAAACTCCGCCGCCTGGACCGTCTTGCTCCAAGGCGCGGCGATCACCGCAGTGAGCGAATACAAACAACCGAAACCGAGCATCAAGGTCCGGGCAACCGATCGAATAGTCATGAAACGGGTAATCAAATTGGGGTTCTGGAAGGAGTGTTAGGGGCGCAATACCGGTTGATTCATCGGCCGGATGCCTTCGGGCCCACCGGCAACACGAACGTTTTCGGATCAAGAACATCGAGCGAAAGCGCCACGGCATCGATTTTGCCAATGGGCGTACGGGTCGGCTGTGTCGGCTTCTCCACAAGGAGAACGTGCGTTCCGATTGACACGCCTCGGTAGGGCACGAGGTAGCTCGCCTGCGGTGACGACGGCTTTGCTTCGGCATGTTTGCCCAGCGATTTGCCGTCCAAAAAGATCTCCAGTTCGAATTGCCCGTCGACCCGGCTGAAGACCCCCGCGATGTGGTGCCATCGGCCGAGGAAATCGGGTCCCGGATCGCATTCCAATCCGACGCCTCCGACGGAGAAACGGATGACGGGAGCGTTCAAGTTATTCCCCTTTAGGAAGAGACACGGCTGCATGCCTCCAACGCCCCATTGACTGAGGATCTCGCCTTGACCGGGCAGATATTCGCCGAAAAACACGACCGCCTCCTGAGTAATGCCGGTGACGCGAGGAATCACTCCGCTCTCTGGAAATTCCGGAAACGGCGGATGCTTCCGATCCACATAATACCCTTGATGCCTCGTCCCTTGCGAAGGATCCAGCACAAGAGCCCGACCGCCTTGAAACCCATCACTGGTCTTCACTTCCAACGGAGCCACATCCCCTTGCGGCATTCGCTTAAAAACGAGTCCCGGAGGGAGGACATCGTCCGCCGCGCTCTCGTAAACATTCGAACTGCCCGATGCGGAGTCGAAGGTGAGCTTAAAAAGTGTTTCCGCCTCAAGGGAGGCGACCGGAGTGCAAACCAATACACAACCGACGATCAGATGGGGTATGTTTTTCATTTAAAAAGAAATTGCGGGGGAGGTCGCTTCATATGAGCCCAACAGGGCCGTCAGGAGCGTTTTAAGCTGATGGGATAAAGTCGTTGGGAGCCCCGTTAGGGCCGGTGGATTCGAGGCTAAATTATTTTCGCTCGATCAGTTCCCATCCCAAGCACGACCAAAATACGTACCTCCCGGGATTTGGGCGTTGGGCTTCTGTATTTCAGACTGGGACATCCATGTGACCGAGAAATCCGTCCAGAGCGCATTCACACCGGTCCCGTGGACATGAAGATTTTCCGGGACCGTGACACCCTCGTAGGCAATCTGACTCTGCTCCTTGGCAACGCTCCCATAATAAGAATATAGGTGCCGGGGTTTTTTGGCGAGGTCCGCCAACATGATGCGACGTTTGGTTATCCTCGTCCGAAGAACCGGCCGATCCCCGGTTTTACCTTCCGAGGAACCCGGAAGCCGGACGATGACGTTAAGGTTTATAATGTAACACGGGTTCCTCGGGCTATTCGGATCCAAGTTGGATGGGCAGGTATACACATCCCCTTCCCGCGCTTTGCCTGCGGCGTTGCCGAGATGAGGATAGATATTCTGCCAAAGAGTCTTGTTCGAAACGTCGCCGGCCTGCCCGGTGTGGTGGGGCAAATTGCCACGATTGTCCGCGGTATAATTTCCAATCGCCAGCCCCAGTTGCCGAAGGTTTGACATGCAAGTGGCTTTTTGGGCGCCCTCACGCATCCGCATCGTAACCGGGATCAGGATCGCGGCCAAAACGCCGATGATAGCAATCACGGTGAGCAGTTCGGTCAGGGTGAAGGCCGCTACACGGCCAGACGATCGGCGGAACTCGGCGGAGTAAATCATCGGGAAGGGGCAGAAAGGTTGAGGGGTCTTAAAGGAAGCAACGAGAAGAAAGTATCATATGTGAGTAGTGGCAAGGAATTTCTTCCTTGCTCCATGTTAGTACCTGTTTTGAAAGGTCTTAAGATATTACATAAGCGACTTTAATTCGAACCGCCCCACGTTGAAGCTCGCCATATGGTAGTTCATTCTTTTTCTTCTCCATCGATCTCTCCATGAGCATTTCCCAATCGAAGATTGCCCGGTCGGTCGGCGTGTCCCGCAGCGCCGTAAGTCACGTTCTCAATGGCCGAACCCACATGGTCGGACCGGAGGTGCGGGACCGAATCCTGCAAGCGGTCGAGGCCAGCGGCTATCACCGCAACGCCTTGGTAAATGCCCTCAAGACCAATCGCACTCACGTGATTGGCATCATTGTACCCGAAGCCGCCCTTTCTTTCTTCGGCGAAGTTGTGCGGGCGGCCGAACGAGAGACCCGCCTGCACGGCCTGCAATGTTTCCTGAGCCAAAGCTACAGCATGCCCGACGATCTGGAAAAGGATGTGGCGATCCTTCGCGAATACCGGGTCGACGGCCTTCTCATCGCCCCCGCCAGCGCCTTGGCCAAACCCGAACTCTACCGCGCGCTCCAGCAACAGAAATTCCCCTTCGTCCTCGTGGACACACCGGTGGTCGGAACCGGGTCGTCGTTCGTCGGAAACGACAACCGTCTCATCGGCCAGATCGCCACCCAGCACCTGCTCGACTTGGGGCATCGCCGCATCGTTTGCATCCGTGGTTATCGCGACAATCCAGGCGCCCTCCAACGCTACGAGGGCTATTGCGACGCCCTCAAGAGAGCCGGCATCCCCCTCGATCCCCAGCTGGTGGTCGGCGACGGTTTTCAATTTGAAACCGGTCGCGAGGTCACGGCCGCACTCCTCAACGCCGGAATTCGTTTCACCGGCATGGTCACCCCGGCCGATTACGTCGCCTTGGGCGCGATCCAGGAACTGACGGAGCGCGGTCTCTCTGTCCCGAAGGACGTCTCCGTCGTCGGCTGCGCCAACCTCGACGTTTCACGCATGGTCTCCCCCGCGCTCACGACCGTTGATCAAGAACCCGAGGCGATCGGTCGCTCCGCTGTCCAGCTCTTGGTGAAACATATTGAAGACCGCACACGACCCGCCGAGGAAATCACCATCAAACCGAAATTGATCGTCCGCGGCACCACCGCGAAACCGTCCGCCGACCTTACGGCGTCTTGAGCGCTGTCGAACCCACCATCCTCTCCCGAAGGTAACAACGCGCCCGAGCGGGACATCCCTTTTCGCATGTCTCCCTACTCTCTTGTGGCCTCCGCTTGTCTGCTGGCCCTCACCGCCATGTCCGCCCCCCGCCTGCCTGATTTTTCCGAATTTGACCGGCGAGCGCTCGCCGGCGAACGCCTGAATGTCGTGTTCCTCGGCGGCAGCCTCACGTGGGGCGCGCAATCGACCGATCCGCAGCTCACCTCCTATCGCGCCCTCACCTCCCGCAAACTGGAGGAAACCTACCCCGCGGCCCACTTTCGGTTCCGGGACGCGGCCATCGGCGGCACCGGTTCCCAACTCGCCGCGTTTCGCCTCGAGCGCGATGTCCTCGCGCGCCAACCGGACCTCGTGTTTCTCGACTTCACCGTCAATGACGGCCCGCACTCCGCGCCCGACGCCGACAAACTCGCCGCCTACGAATCGCTCGTGCGTCGATTGGTCCAGTCAGGCGTGCCCGTGGTGCAAGCCCTCTTTGCGGTGAAAAAAGACGTCATGCCCGACGCCCCGCCGCGCCCGCTCGACGCCGCCCATCGCGCCATCGCCGAAGCCTACGGACTGCCCACCGGGGACGCCGTCGCGCTTATGCGCGAACAGATCGCGTCCGGCCAAGCCAATCCCGACGAGCTCTGGTGCGTTCCGCCCG
>JANJTQ010000102.1 GCA_024711005.1 Opitutaceae bacterium
AGTGGATCGCCTGCATCATTATCGGCCGTTCCGGGCGTTGTCTGGGCGGTGGCGCCGATCTCGAACGTGTCTTCGACAACCGTTGATTCTTCGAGATATCCCGGAGAAATGTAATTCAACCCGGCCGTACCCTCGGGAACGAAATCTCCAGTCGCAGGACTCCCACCATGTATTCCACCGGTGATGAATGATAGATTGGGCCAGGTCAGGAAATTATTATTTACAACAGGCCTGTTATTTAGATCTGCGGCGTCCTTGTCCGGCCAAACCGATTTATCAAGGCTTCTTCCAAGACGGGGCTCTATGTAAACGTTGCTCAGCACCATTGGAACGGCTTTGGTTCCCGATGAAAGCCACATCATGTATCCACCTTTGGCACCTGAATACCATTCGGGGAGAGCCGTCAAATTGACATTTCTGATGTCGTAACGGCCACAATAACCAAGGTCTTGGGTCAACTGAAGCCCCTGATAGGTGCTGGATGCGGTCAATCTGTCGACCCTGAGTTCCTCCACCCCGCCCCATGGCTGAATGACGTCGGCGTGCCACTGACTTTGGCCGCCTTGCAGATGCTCCGCCCTGCAGTTCTGCACCTGAACAATGCTGTAGTCTGAATTGATCGTTATGAAATCCGCCTGCGCTTGCGCGGTGTGAGTCAAAAGGATTCCTTCGATGTGCACAATACGGCCCACGTCACCATTCAATATATGGATGGCCCTCCCCGTGTAAGTGGGGTTGCTTGAATCATAGGTGGGCATTTCAATATGCCCTCCAATAATCACAACATTGCGTCCGCCATTGATATAGACACCTTTATTTCTCGTGGTCCCGGTCGGAAGTTTGATGATATAATCGACTCCGCTGCTAAGCGCGGGGACATTGTTTGTCGCCGTCAGGTTGATTGTCACAGGATTCACCAATACGGGTGGCGCCCAAGTGAGTTTGATCGGATCGGCTTTCAGTGCGGCCGGCGCGAGACAGGCCAGCAATCCACAGGCAGTCAGAGCAAAACGGAAGCCCGAGACGCAACGCGCCAATAGAGGGTGGTTTGTAAACATATATTTTGGGGAGGGTTGAGGCAGAATGCCTCCGTTTCGCAGCGCGGCAAGAATGGCGGGTCTCTCTCTGTAGAATGATCTCTCCCAAGCCCTTCATCACAGACAATGAGGCCACCGGGCTTGTCCCGGTGGCCTCTTCGGCTCGCATTGGAATCCAAGTTTACACCGTTGCAGCGCCTGCCAATAACTTATTGCGGGACAACGCGCGTACCATCGGCAATCACGGTAGCAGTTTCGGGCGTTGGGCGAACTGGACGTCGTAGAGCGACTCGGCGACAGGCTGGCCCGTGTATTCATAGAGAACGCGGTTCACCACGGTCCCGACTTGGAGGTTCTGGCTGATCGCAACAGGAACGCCAATATAGGTGGACGGATAGCGGGTATACCCATCGTGCACGCGGATGCCGTCGGGGCCGCTGCCGGCGTGCGCGCCGATGACCATGCCGAACTCCGCGGGGGTCGTTCCGAGGAAGTTGTGCCGACGATCATAGGTACCCGTCGCGGTAACGGTCTTTGTATTATATCCTTCGTTTTCGTAGTTCCATACCACACTCCAGCCGCAGGTTTCATAAGCGTCGGTGCTGAGGGTGCCGTTGTTCGTCATGATCAGTCCGACTTCCATGGAATAGTGATTGTCCCAAAGAATGCCGTGGGAGAATTTCAAGTGGCTGTCATCCACCTGCGGGCCGCTGGTTCTTTCAGGATTCCAACGAGGGTATAGCGACCTGCAGTTCTTGATGACCACGTTGCTGGCCGTCGGGCTGGCGGTGGTGTAGCCGAGACCGCAACGATCCGCAAAGCAGTTCTTGTAGAGAACGTTCTGGGCTCTGATGTAGAAACCGTAGCCGGCGCCGCCGACGCCGCCATTGATGGAATTGGCGGCGATACAATTGAGAAACGAAACGTTGACGGAATGATTCGTCGCGAATGCGAGGCTGCGGAAGCTGGCGATTTCGATGTTCTTGAACAGACCGTTATAGAGGCCGCCAACCACGATCGTGGAGCCAAGCGAGTTTTGGGCGGGATCAACGCCGGCCTCCGGTTCGGCCGTAAAGGTCAGATCTTGCATGCCGCAATTGCGCAGCAAGGTGTAGTTCGGCGGGCCGACGGTCACCTCGCCGTTCGCGAGGTTGAGTTCATGGGGAATGGGCACGTCGAAGTTGAGCGTGTTGTTGTTGGGGCCGGATTTCGAGAGGACCTTCAGGTAATAGCGGAACGAGTAACCCTTGTCGGTGAAGAGCGGGACGTTGTTGGCGTCATAGTTGGTCCAACGCCACGGCTTCGGGGCCTTGGATGCGTTGTACGCATACTGTTCGACGAACGATTGCCACATGATCTGGCGGACGACGATGGTATCGCCGGGCGAGATCGATGAGGCGTCGGCCACGGTGATCGAACGCGCCCCGAGAGGGACCGACTGCGTGGCGGTCGTCCTCGTCCATCCGTAATACCAGTTCGAGGCAAAGGGTTTGGTGAAAGTGATGACGCCGTTTCCGAAAGTGGCCTGCTGGGAAGTGGGGTGGTAAGTGGGGTCCACCTTCAGCGTGGTAACACCCATGCCGGCGCCTCTGATGACGGTGTTGTCGGTGTCGACGGTGACGACTTTGTCGGTTCCGCCGGTGCCTATGCGAAAGGTGCCCGCGGGGATGATCACCGTGCCTCCGCCGGGCAACAAAGCGAGAGCGGCATTGAGCTTGTCGGTGATATCCTCGTCGTTGACCGCGGAGATGGTCTGGGTGGCGGCGGGAATATCAATGAGCTCCTCGCGCTCGCCGTAGTTGTAGCCGGCATAGGAGAAGTCGTAGGCGCCGGCGTTCCAGCTCTTCCCTCCGACGTTGACCGTGGGGAAACTCCAGGTGCCGTCGGGATTCCGGGTCAGGAGCTGCGAGGCAACGCCTTGGCGGGCGAAGACGACGTTGTCGATGGAGGCGGCCGTGGTGTTGCCGCCGACGCGGAAGCTCAGGTAAGCACCCACGGCATCGGCCTGAGAGTGGGTATAGGTAAGCTTTCGCCGGGTCGGCGTGGTCGTCGCCGGGATGTTGTAGAAGCCGCCCATAATCGCACGGGAGGAGTTGAGCACGACGACATCGATCGTCTTCGAGGCGTCGGCCATCAGATCGAAGGCAATGGTGTAGATGACACCATTGAGCAGCGGTTCACCGAGTTGCTGCTCGATGCTGACCCCGCTTTTGGCCGAACCGCCGGCGGTGATGTTGGCACGTGCCCAACCGTCGGCGTTGGTAAGGGTGGCGGAGCAAGCCCAGCCGAGGTGCAACTCCCAGGGATGAGTGTCAGCGATGAAGTTGTCGTTTGTGATGAGATTAAGGGCGCGGACGGAAGGATTGGCGAAGAAGACGACGGACAAGAGCACGCCGAGAAGGGCCTGCGGGATCAGGCGGGGTCGTGGTTTCATGATGTGGGTTTTTGGGGGTTATGGGTATCCGGACGAAAGCGGATGGCGCGCCCTTACGGGCCCAAGGCCGGCGGCAGCCCGGCATCGAAGACGGTGCGGACGATCAGTCCGATCGGGTTGGGGTTGTCGGGCGAGGGCTGGGCATCGCGGAGAAAGATGAATGGGCGCGCGCCGGGGACCACGACGCGGGGACCGGCGGAGACCCGCTTCCAACCGGCGTTTTGAACCACCGCGACCTGGATCCACACACGGTTGCCCTCCACGGGGGGGAAAAGCTTGTCGGCGCCGGCGGGGAGCTCGCCCGCCGAGTCGGCGAGTTTCACGGCGGTTCTGCGTCGCGAGAAATTGAATACGCGAAAGGCATTGATGGGATGGGCCTCCGGGGAATCGTCCACGACGAAGGCGGAAATCCGCGGCGGCGTCGCGGGTGTCCCGGCGGAATCGGCGGCGAGGAGGAGCAGGAGGGGCGCGTCGCCGGCGGGAAGTCCGACGGTGGCGACGGCGACCCTGCCCGGCTTTTCTCCGGGGCGGGCCGGGGGCGTTGGGCGGTAGAGCACCAGGCTCTCGCCACCCGGGCGGGCGTAGGGCGTGGAGAAGGCGGCCTCGCTGGTCGCGAGCGCGACGGGTTTGCCGTGGTCTTCGTAGAAGAGACCGCCAACATCGCCGCCGAGACTGAACGTGCGGAAGATCGGCGCGGCGGAGAGCGTGGCGGCGGCGAAAAGCGCCGGGAGGCAAATCAGATATCGGAGGAGGAGAGCCATCGGAAGGAGACGATTTTGAAGCGGCGGGCGAAATGACGGTTGTCGGGAGAGGTCGGCGCCTCGTAAGCCGCGTCGGCAGGGTCCACGTACTCGGGAAGGCGCTGGACAACCGCTTCGCACCAGGCGCGGCCCGTGACATAGGCGCCGTCGGTTTCGTCAAGCACCGGGTTCACGGTTTCGCCGTAGGTACGGATGACGAAGGTGTCGGAGCGCGCGGCGAGACCGGCACCGACGGCCGAGAGAATGTCGGCTTGCGTGAGAAACTTCGGGGCGAAGGCCGAGCGCGAACTGTAGGGCGCGACCGCAGCGGGGCCACCTCGGAAGTGGTCCGGCAGGATGTAGCGGATGCCGGGCTCCCTATCCGCCAGCCCGTCGGCGTCGCGAAACGGTGCCGTGGCGGCGTCATTGACCGGGAAGCTTCCGCTGCCCGCAGTCGTCGTTGCGTCGAGGGCGGCCTGGAGGGTGCCCTTCAAGCGTTCGTCGGCGGCGGTGTCGGGATTGTCGACGAGGCGGCGATTGACGAAATCGGCGAGGCTGACAAAGGGGCCGCGCGCACGGATTTCGGCAACGACATCGCGGGCGAGCTGGGCGATCTGGTTTTCGGTGAGCAGGCGGTAACCCTGCCACGGAGTCGCGAGATTGTCGTCGGCGGTGGGGCGGGCGAAGCGGGCGAGCGGGGCTCCGTCGAGAGCGGCGGAGTCGTTGGCGGCGACTGGATCGTAGGCGAGCTGGTTCAAGCCGCCGAGGACGGCGCGCCAGGCCTGCTCGGACGTGGAGTTGATATTGAAACCGCCCGCGAGCAGGAGGTGGGCGGCGGCGCGGCCGGATTGCTGCAGATCGGGACCGTTGTAGTCGTCGAGCCGGACGTGGCGGGGATTGGCCAGGGGGGTGGACGGAATCGCACCGCTGGGAGGCACGCTGGAGAAAAACGCCCGGTCCCACAAAGAGTGGTTGAGCAGCCACGAAACGTCGTAGTGGGTGAGCAGAAGTTTGGTGGCGAGATTGTTGTCCGCCGATTTTATCTCCGGTGTCAGATGGGAGCGGTCGGCGTCGATGCGATAATCGGCGAGGCTGTTGCCGAAGGCGTAGGCTGGATAGCCGCTGATGAGCGACAGCGGGGCGTGCTGGAGCTGACCGAGGGAAAGGAGGGGCTGGCCGGAACGGGGCAGCTCGAACAGCGTGACGTCGAGCGGGTCGGGCTCGCAGTCGAGGCTGGGACCGGCCGAGGCGCGGGTGCCGGAAGGGAGGATGTGCTGCCAGTCGGAAACACCACCTTTGCCAACGACGCCACCGTAAGTGAGGTTACTATTGGTATCGCCCGGGAGACGGGTGACGAGAGGGGCGCGGGGGTTCGCTTGTGCGATCCAACGGACCTTCAAGCCCACCGATTTGTTGATCGACGACAGGCCGGAGAAGATGTCCCACACCCGAATCGAGAAAACCGGCTCGGTTACGGTGCTGAATGTGACATCACCGAGCAGCGCCGGACCTTGGAAGGGAGGGACACTGCCGGTGCTGCCAACGCGCTGGATGGTTTGATACCAAGATTTGCCGGCCGGATCGTAGCCCACCGGACTGCTCTGCCGGGGCACGCCGAGATATACGTCCATCTCGCCGCCAGTGAGGCCATCCGTATCGCTGCCAGGAGCGCCCATAACCCTGTATTTCAGGGTGGACTCTCCGGAAGCGATGGCGGGGCCGGGCAGGTAGGCATATCCGCCGGGGTCGAGGACGTTGGTCAGCAGATTTTCGCCGTTGTAGAGTTTTCCACTTTCGTCGCCGCCAAGCGTGAAGATGAGGCTCCGGCCGGGCGGTATTTCCTCGGTGGATACGCGAAAACGGACGTAGGCGTGGGCGGTGCCGCCAGTGGCGGCGAGGTCGCGGTTGAGGTCGCGTGTCTCGCGATCCGCCCAAGTATCGGGCGCGGTTTCGACCTGAAGCCTGAACTTGGCTCTGCTTGCGTTACGCTTCACGAAGCCGACTTCGTAGTCGGTGGCGGCGAGAGGAATGGTGTAGGGGTTCCAAAGGACGACGATGGGATAGACGGCGAGGCGCATGGAATCGCCGGCGGGGTCTTTGGCATACTGGAAGCCCAGGGCGAAGTAGGTGAGAACGGGCGAGATGCCAGACTGGCCGGCGGTCGGGAGGCGGGGGCTGACGGCGCCGGTCGCCGTCAGCGGCACCGGCTGGGCGAAGGAACGCAGATGCGCCCAGGTGGGGACGGCGTAGTCATTGCCCGACCCTGGCTCGGGGGGAAAAAGGAAGTCGGTATCGGCGGGCGCGGTGGCACCGGTGGCGAGCGCGGAGGAGAGGTCGAGTTTCAGCCCGCCGACGGTGACATCGGCGAGAACGGATAAGGAACGCGCGGTGAGGTCGTGAAAACGATGGAGGGCGGCATCGGAGTGTGCGAGCGACACCATAGGCAGCTGATTCGGCGCAATGATCTTCTCGACCCCGGAGGCGGTGCCGAGGCGGGCGGCGTCGAGGGCGGGGACCGGCAGCTCGGTGGTGGAGGGATTGACCAGTTCCACCGCCGCACGGGGGGCGGTGGAGAAGGCGGCGGTTTTTTCAGCAAGCGTCGTGGGCGCGGGCAGATTAAGGCGGGCTTTCAGACCCTCGTCGCCCACCCACCAAGCGTAGCGGCCGATGGTCTTGTCGGGCTCGGTGGCGGAAAAACCTGGAAGCGTCGAGGCTGGCACCTCGATGTCGACCAATGGCGCGGCCACGTAGTCGATCGGCACGCCGTTGGCGACGGAGCTCGACACGCTCGCGGGGCCGACGAGGAGGCGCGTGGGTCGTGTGCCGTTGGCGGCGGTGATGGTGAGTTGTGTGGCGAGCGGATTGGCGTTGGCCGGGGTGAGATTGATGGCTTGATCGGGACGGAAGAGAATGTCGTCCACAGCGGGCGCGGCGGTGATTTCGCCGGCGGAGCCCACCGTGGCGTCGGGATCGAAGGCGACGTTTTCGTTGCCGCTGACCAGCCAAGTGAGGAGTTTGGCGGACGAGCCTTGGGCATCGGCCGCGCCGGAGGCGGTGAAATCATCGGCGAGCTGGCTTGGAGTCCGTGTATAGCCGGCGGCGACCCCGCGGCCATAGACGCCGACCCAGCGGGCGTTGG
>JANJTQ010000117.1 GCA_024711005.1 Opitutaceae bacterium
GCCTGCAAGATCTCGGCTTCGACGAAGTGGCCGATGCGGCACTTGGCCATCACGGGGATGGTCACGGCCGCTTTGATCCCCAGGATCATCTCGGGGTCGCTCATGCGGGACACTCCGCCATCGCGCCGGATGTCGGCGGGAACGCGCTCGAGCGCCATGACGGCGACCGCGCCGGCGTCCTCGGCGATCTTCGCCTGCTCGACGTTGGTGACGTCCATGATGACGCCGCCTTTGAGCATCTCGGCAAGGCCGATCTTCTCGCGGTGGGTCTTGACGGCGCCGTTCGGTGTCGTGGATTCGCTCATGATTCGAGTTGCGAGTGTACCGGCGTCCGGCGTGGCCCATTATAGGACCGGCGGGCAACAGCCTGAAGGAGGAGCGTCAGACCCAAACTTGCGTTGCGCGAACAACGTCCGGTTTGCGGGGCATGGGAATCCCTCCGCAGGTGGGATGAGCGCCGACGCGAACTCACCCGATCCATGTTTCCTCGTCACTGCTTCGGATTCCGATCAATGGACATGACCGACGTGGTGGTCATGCGCTACAATGTTGATCAGCATCGAGTGTATCCGCCGCTCGCCGTTCACGATGACTCCGATTCCGAGAAGGCCATCCACCCGAACCTGTTGAACACGTGCCGATCCCAGGAATGCTTGTAGATCGGCTCCCGTGTCGAACCCATAGATCTTAGGGTTCTTGAGCACACTGTCTTGCAAGAATGACTGGACCGGACCAGCGAGTAGACTCAGGCTCTCTCCAACTCGCGGGACCCCTTCCTTGCCGATCAGCGAGGCTCGCAGTATGTCCTGCCCGGCCTCGTACTTCTCTCGCTGCGCTTCCAATTCCTCGTAGATGCGCTTTGCGAACATCTCGGCTCCTTGAGCACGCTTCGCACTCACCACGCCGCTCTTGCCAAAGCTGAACATGAGAGAGTCTCGGTAGCTGCGAAGAGCCATCGTCGAGCCTGGTCTCTGTTGTTGGGGCTCAGTGGAGCGGACTGAAGGAACGGGGGTGAAGTCCTCGTCCTTGAGGTCGTCTCCGGCGACCTGTGGCAACTGAAGGGTCAGGGTCCTCGAACCGTCTCCAACGGTCACTCTGATCAGAGGCTCGAGCACGAAGGCTCTTACCTCGGCCAAACTTGTGTTGCCATCTCGGATTACCGTGGAGTTGGCAAGCAGCCCAAGGAAACCGTCTGCTTCCGCTCTATCCAGCTTGTCGAGGCGAAGGACCTTGGTGCGCGGAGATGCATGGCTTGACACTGCGCCAATGGCGTGAATGAGCTTCTCCATAGTGGCCAGATTGAACAAGTCCTTGTGGCGCACAAAGACGAAGCCATCAGCCTCCTCGACCAAATATCCCTCGATCTTTGCAGATTCCCTCCACTCGGTTGCCGGCGTGGAAAGGAGCGTCTGCTCAAACTCGGTCGGCAAGTCATGCGTTGCCAAGATCACCAAAGGCGCAGTCTGACCAAAGGTGACTGAAAGCCAGACGATCAGCACCGAAAGGTGAAGACAGCGCAACATCTAACCACCCCCGCCACCGCCCGGCGGCTCTTCAAGACTCTCCTGCCAGCTTTGCACGACGGGTGTCCCTCGATCAATGCGCACACGGTCGAACGGACCTTGCACAGGGTCCGTGCTAATCCACCCTTCCTCGCCGCCATCGCTGCTCAACCTCAATCGCCAATAGCGGACATGGTGCGCATTGATGGTCTCGCCGCCTGTATACCCGTTCCATTGAGAGTTTGTCGTGAAGAGACTGGCGAAAAGGGAGGTCCATGGAGGCAATGAACTCGTGGAACCAGAGCAGGAACTTTGATAGTCAACCTGGTGGCTCTGCGACGACGCTGTCACACTGGAGCTAGTGTGGTACTGCTGCGAGCGAAGCGAAGTGTACTCGTACTGAATCGGGTACGTTGCATCCTTGTATTTGGTCCAATCAGCACTGACGAAGGCGACTCCCAGAATCGCGATAAGCACGTTGTTCATTGCTGCCTCCCTAAGGCTGACTGCAACGATTGCACATGGAGCCATGTGTTGTCAATGGCTTGGCGAGAAGAATGGAAGAAACTTTCGGCGTCGAGCTTGAAAGCCGCGAGGTGGAGCCCAGCATCGGGTGAGGCTCGTCATGACCGCGGCAGCGCGGGCGTCTTCGGCGATTCGCGGTTGCCCCTGGGAGTGGCCCCGCCACCCTTTGGACCCGGCTCGTTCGGGGCGAATGAACACAGACTGACGCCGCAGCGTCTTGGCTCGATATGGCACTCAAGACCGACCGCGAGAAGACCGCGCACCTGCTCCGACGATTCGGGCTGGGCGCGAGCGAGGCGGAGGTGGACCACTACAGCGAGGGTGGCGTGAACCGCGCCATCGACCGGTTGCTCGACTTCGAGAAGACCGACGAGGGGTTCGAGGTGGACATCCTGCGGTTCCAGAACCCGAACCCCAACGTGCGGTTCCCCAACTTGCCGCTCGTCGAGGCGTGGTGGCTCATGCGACTGCTCATCACCCAGCGCCCGCTTCAGGAGAAGATGGCCATCTTTTGGCACGACCACTTCGCCACCAGCGCTGCCAAGGTCAACTCGCCGCCCGCCATCTACCGCCAGAACGAGACGCTCCGGCGTCACTGCGTGGGCGATTTCCGGACCTTTCTCATCGAGATGAGCAAGGACCCCGCGATGATCTACTGGCTGGACAACCAAACCAACGTCCAAGGGAAGCCGAACGAGAACTTCGCCCGCGAGCTGATGGAATTGTTCACGGTCGGCATCGGGAACTACACCGAAGAGGAGGTTTACGAGGTGGCGCGATGCTTCACCGGCTGGAGCTTTGGCCTGCCGGGCTCGCGCCGGGTGCCCGACCGCCAGCCGCTCGCCGAGGTGTTCGTGCTACGGCTGGCCGACAAGGACAACGGCGAGAAGACGTTCCGCGGCAAGACGGGAAACTTGAGCGGCGAAGACGTCATCAACGCCCTGTGCGACGACCCGCAGACATCCCGCTACCTGACAACCAAACTCTGGGAGTTCTTCGTGTACGAAAAGCCCGAGAAGGACGTGGTCGAGCGGTTCGCCAAGGTCTTTCGCGACTCCGGGTTGAACATCAAGGCCCTGTTGCGGGCGATCATGGAGTCGGACGAGTTCTACTCGGCCCGGGCCGAACGGAAGATCGTGAAGAACCCGGTGGACTTTGTGGTGCCCACGTTGCGCCAACTGGGGGTCGGGGCGGCGATGCGCCGCAATCTGGCGGCACTCGGCGACGAGCCCATCGGTCGCGGGCAACTGGGTCCTGCCTTTGCGACCCAACGCGCCTGCCAGAACATGGGCATGCGTCTGTTCTATCCGCCCGACGTGGCCGGTTGGGAGCACGGGCGGGCGTGGATCACGTCGGCCACCATGGTGCAGCGAATCGCCTGGGGCGATGCGTTGTTCGCGCCTCGCCGTCCCAGCGCCGCTGCGGCGCGTGGGCAGTCGCTGGCCATCCCCATTTTCGACGTGGTGGAGGAGCGCACGCCCGAAGGGCTGGCCGACCGGATGGTCTCGCTGTTCGACGCGCCGGTCACCGACGCGCAACGCGAGCAGATGCGCGACGCGGCCAAGTCGGCGGCGCTGTTCGGTCTGACGCCCAGAAGCGCCGGTGACGTGGCGGCGACGGTGGCCCGGCTGATGTTCGGGACGCCGGAGTTCCAGTTCGCTTGACTTGCCGAGGAGGATGAAGAGGCGTACCAACGAGGGGACTGCCACCTTTCATGATTGCGCTCAGAGAGCTACATCGTGATCCTTTCGCACTCCGAGTTGCGTCAGTATCGTAGGGCACGCCTAACGACGCGCCTGCCAGATATGTCGTCACCCGCTTCCCCGCCACCGCATAGACCTCAACGCACCCCGGACTTCAAGAAGCTAACCTCCAAATCGAACCTTCTGCTAGCTTGGCAGCGATTGGAGAGAGCCCGGGAGCCTGCTGCCAAGTGGTACTGGAGACCGTCCCTCTCCGTGGCCACGAAGGCTCAGAGTGTCTTGCTGAGGCGAATCGAGTCAGAACTCAAGAACGACGCATTCAGTCCGGATTACGTCTGTCTCGTGTCGGAGCCAAAGCCATCCACGCTGCTCAGGCACAAGTCGATCCTTGCTTTCGGCGACCACCTGGTCTATCAGGCAATCGGCAATGTGGTCGCCGACCGTCTGTACGATCGGGTCAAGGACCGCTACTACGTCAACATCTTTGGCAACCTGTACAGCGGTCCCGGAGAGAAGTTCTTCCTCCAGCGATGGGAAAGAGGCTATCATGCGTTCAACAATGCCAACCGCAGGGCATTCACATCGGGCCAGAAGTGGCTAGTTCAGTTCGACTTCGCGTCGTTTTACGACTCCATTGGCCACGGAGTCCTTGCACGGCTCCTGATGGACCTCGGGGTCTGTGGACGTGTTTGCGAAATCCTGTGCGAAAAACTGCTCCCAAGGTGGAGCTGTGCGGGTGGCGACAACGTCAGGTTGCCCCGCATCGTGCTTGACACAGGTATTCCGCAGGGTCCATTGCCTTCCCCTATAATGGCCGAAGTAGTTCTCGCATACATAGACGAGCAGATGGCGAAACTCAAACATGTGACCTACTTACGCTATGCTGACGACATCCGAATATGGAGCGATAATCAGGAAAAAGTGCGGCAGGCGGCGGCCATCCTCGACCGACTGGCCCGCAACATCGGCATCTTCCCGCAGGCGAAGAAGTTTGCCATAGAAGAGGTTGAAGATGTCGAGTCAGTGCTCAAGGAGGTCTCTATCCCAACGGACGTGGAGGAGCCGGACGACGAGACCTTTGAG
>JANJTQ010000124.1 GCA_024711005.1 Opitutaceae bacterium
TCGAGCCACGCGGCCGACACGGCCGCGGCGACAACTCGGATCTGTATCTAAAAAACACACCTTGGATGTGCGCCGTGAATAAAAATTAATGCGCGGTTCATGATGGGTTCATCTGTGTCGGGTAAGGTTTCCCCCATGAGAGCGTTCATGGTTTTTCTGATTGGCATGCTGCCGGTTTTCGCGGTCGCAAGTCCCGTCCCGCTGGCCATTGATCCGGCGCAGTCGCGCATCGAGATTATCGTCAAGGCGACGGTTGATTCGTTTGTGGGCACACTCGATGCCTACAAAACCGACATTGCGGTGGAGGACGGCCAGGTCGCCGCGGCCATCATCACGTTTCGTTTTGCCGATGTGCACACCGGGAAGTCCGGACGCGACGAGGCCATGCACGATTGGCAGGAGACATCGCGCCATCCGGACGGTGTGTTCACCTTGAAGTCGCTGGAGAGAACGGGGGCCGACGGCCGCATGGATGCGCGCGGCTCACTCACGTTTCACGGGGTTTCCCGGGCGATCGCATTCCCCGTGGTGATCTCGACCGACTCGACGCATTACACGATTGCTGGCGAGGCTTCGCTGGATACCCGCGACTTCGGTCTGCCGGTCATTCGCAAGCTGGGCCTGCTGAAGGTGGATCCGCTGGTGCGAGTTCGTTTTCATTTTCAGGGTTCAGTCGGTGGAAACGTGTCCTCGTTGGCGTTATGAAACCCGACGCCTACGCCCGCATCAGGAGCGCTCTTGTGGAGAACTGTCCCGGCTCGGTCGCGATCAATTCACGGTTGCGAGACACGCTTTCGTTGGTCGCCGGCAATCCGGGCAAACTCGTGCGCGCCCGCCTCGTTCTTGCCGCGGCGGACAGGCACGGGTTGGAGAGGGGGGCGGCCGAACGGCTTGCCTGCGCGGTCGAGTATTTTCACATCGCTTCGCTGCTGCTCGACGATCTGCCCTGCATGGACGACGCCGCGACGCGGCGCGGTCTGCCTTGCGCCCACCGGCTTTATGGCGAGGCGGCGACGATTTTGGGGGCGCTTGCGTTCATCAACCGGGCCTATGCGCTGGCGGGCTTCGCCTTTGCGGCGTACCCCTCCGAGATTCGTCTCCATGCCACCGCCTGCCTGGATTCATGTCTCGGCCCGTCGGGTTTGGTCGGGGGTCAGGCGGCCGATCTGAGCTTTGCGCAAAGCGATCGCTCGGCTCGTGCCGTATCGACGATCGCGGTGCGCAAGACCGGCGCGCTCTTCTGGCTCGCGGTGTATTTCCCCGCGCTGCTTGCCGCGCCGTCCGCCGTCGAGCTGCGGCTGCTCAAGGCGCTTTGCATCTATTGGGGACTCGCCTATCAGGCAGCCGACGACCTGCAGGATGTGATGCTTGATGGCAACGAACGGGCCGGCGACGGCGACTTCGGTCACGACGGCGCGCTCATCCGGCCCAATCTTGCGCATGTGCTCGGTGTGTCGGCGGCGCGATCCCGCATCGCGCGTCTGGTGGGACAGGCCTTCCGCACGATCAACCGGCTCGACGGCCTTTCGAGGCAATGGAGTTACCTCGGCGGGTTTCACCATGAATTTGTCGAGCCCATGGCGGGTGCGGTGGCCGCGTAAGGCGGCGTGAACGAGCGGGCACGACATGCGTTTTCTTTCACTCATCTCGACGAACCTGCGCCGGCATCGATTGCGTGCGTTGATCGGCGTCGCGGGCATCGGTTTTGGTGTGGCAGCCATGCTGGCGATTTTGGCCATCGTGACCGGTGCGATCGGCATGTTCGAACGCATCCTGTCGACGGACAGCCATTATTTGGTGTTCGAGCGCAACGTGTCGGATCTGTTCTTCAGTTCGGTCACCACGGAGCAAGTGCGCGACATCCGCGCGTTGCTTCAAGTCGAGGCGGCGCATCCGCTGCTCTTCGGCATCGTGTCGGCGGCGGGGAATCCGGTGGTGACTTGTTTCGGAATCGAGGCCGACGATCCGCGCCTCGTGCGTGGCGACTGGCGGGCGGGTACGCGGGAGCAGTTTGGCAAGACGCCGGACGAAGTTTACCTCGGAGCCCGGGCGGCGGAGTTCCTTCACGCGGAGTTTGGCGGGACGGTCGAGATCGGGCGCGGCACGTTTAAGGTCGGGGGGATTTTCAAAAACGAAAACGGTTTTGAGGACGGCGGGGTGTTTCTGCCGCTGCCGGCGGCGCAGGCGTTTTTTCATCGTGAAGGTGCGGCCTCGGTGGTGGCGGTGAAGTTGCGGGACCGGGCGCAAGGCGCGGCGTTCAAGACGGCGGTCGAGGCGGCGCATCCCGGAGTGATCGCGCTGGAGAACCGCGAATTCAGTCAGAGCTACAACAGCTTTAAGATTCTCAACTTCACGGCGTGGGCGGTGGGCATTTGCGCGTTTGGTCTCGGTGGCCTGGGCGTGGCGAACACGATGCTGCTTTCGGTGTTCGGGCGCATCCGGGAAATCGCGGTGCTGCGCGTGTGCGGGTTTTCGGAGCGGCAGGTTGCCGCGCTCATTTTCGGCGAGGCGACGGTGATCGCGTTAGGCGGGCTCGTGGTGGGTTTTGGTCTCGGCCTGCTGCTGCTCGCGGTGGTCGGACATATGCCCCAGTTTAACGGCTACGTGCAGGCGCGCGTCGAACCGCTGGTGGTGGTGGGCATCATCGTCACGGCCCTGATCACCGCAGTGGCCGGAGCGATTTACCCCGCCCGCTTCGCCGCCCGCATTCAACCCGCGGAGGCGCTTCGCTATGAATGATCACAGGACCCGTAGCCAAGCTGGGTACGAAGGGGAAAGCCCAATTTGTCACTTATTAAGTGACAAATATGGCCGGGTCGACGCGTTGTTCGAAAACCGAGTTTGTCACTTAATAAGTGACAAATTGGGCTCGGAGTCGGAGGGCGGATTAAGCGTGTCGCCGGGGGCGGGCGGGTCGAGGCGGGAGGGAGGGAGATGAGCAGGCGAGGTGAGCTTGTCGTGAAGGCGCGCGATGTGTCGAAAACGTACGACCAAGGACGCATCCGTGTGCTGCAGGACGTGACGCTCGACGTCGGCGCGGGCGAGGTGGTCGCGTTGTGGGGCGCGTCGGGCTCGGGCAAGAGCACGTTGCTGCACTTGATCGGTGGACTGGATACGCCGGATCGCGGCACGTTGTCGGTGTGCGGTCTTGATCCTTGCGACGAGGCCAGTCGCACGGTGCTGCGCCGACGTCATCTCGGCTTCGTCTTTCAGCTGCACAACCTGATCCCGGATCTCACCGTCGAGGAAAACATCCGGGTGCCCGCGCTCGCTGCCGGTCGTGGTGTCGTCGAGACCGCGGCGCGCGTTCGCGAGCTGGTCGGGCAGGTCGGGCTTTCCCATCGGATCAGACACCGGGTGCAGGACCTGTCGGGCGGCGAACGGCAGCGGACGGCGATCTGTCGTGCGTTGATGAACGCGCCGCGTCTGTTGCTCGCGGACGAACCCACGGGTTCGCTCGACGAGCAGACGGGCGGGGCGATTTTTGGGCTGTTGAAAGAACTCGCGGCGCGCGAGCGGGTGGCGGTGGTGCTGGCCACGCACGAGCGACGTTTCGCCGAGGCGTGCGACCGGATCCTTCGTATGCGCGACGGGCAACTGTCGGAGATCTGAGCGGGTGCCATGCAGCCGAGCCTTCCAAATTCGGGTAGCCGCCGAGGTAGCGAGACTGAGTTTCTTCAGTCCTTGAGTTGGTTTGTTGCGCGCCATGCCTTGGGTTGGTTGGCGATGGCGAATGCGGTGGGGGTGTGGCTTGCGGCCGAGTTGGTGTGGCCGGCGCTGGGCGATGCGCTCGCGCCGTTGAGTTACGGGCGTTGGATGCCGTTGCACATGAACTGGCAACTTTACGGTTGGTGCGCGTTGCCGCTGGTCGGTGTCTTGCTGGCGTGGTGTGTGGACGGGCGACATCCGCAGGTGGTCGGGCAGGTTCGTGTTGTGCTGGGCGCATGGTCGCTGGCACTCGTGCTGGGCGGCGTCGCCTGGCTGGGCGGGGTGACGAGCGGAAAACTGTTTTTGGACTGGCACGGTTGGGCGCGCGCGGTGTTGCCGCTGGCGATGATCGTGTTGTGGACGGTCTGCGCGGCGCATGCCTGGTGGCGGCGGGATGTGGATAGTGGCCGGGTGAAGGGGCTGCGCGGCGTGATTTTGGCCGGACTGCTGTTTGTGCCGGGGCTGCTTTATTGGTCGGCGGGGCGCGAGGTGTATCCGTCGGTCAATCCCGACAGCGGCGGGGCGACGGGCACGAGTCTGCTCGGGTCGACGCTGGGCATCGTGACGGTGTTCGGGCTCCTCCCCGTGATGCTTCGCCTGCCGGTTTGTCACTTATTAAGTGACAAACTGCCGGGTGAAAACGGGCAGGAGCTCAAACCAATTTGTCACTTAATAAGTGACAAACGGGTTTGGTCCGCGGGGTGGTTTTGGGGGGCGTTGGCGGGGTCGTGGGTGGTGTTTGCGGGGATTGATCATGGCCATGCGTCGCATCACGGGTGGGCGCAGGTCGGGGGACTTGGTTTGTTGATCGGCTGGGTGCCGCTGGCGTGGGGTTACTTTCGTCGGTTTGAATGGGAGGCGCCGGCGCGACCTTGGTTGTACGGGGCGTTTGTCTGGTGGCTGTTGCTCGTGGTCACCGGATGGCTGTCGTTTTTGCCCGGCGTTTCGGAACGGTTGAAATTCACCAACGGGCTGGTGGCGCATGCGCACCTCGCGATGGCGGGGCTGGTGACGAGCGTGAACTTTGTGATCCTGCGTCAGCTTGCGCCGCGGAGGGAACCGCGTGGGAATTTTGCCCTTTGGCAGGGGGCCTGTGTGGTTCACGTGGCGGCGTTGCTGGCACTCGGTTGGTGGGAGCGGGACTACGCGGGCGATCTCTTTCGCGGAGAAACGTGGACACTGGTTTTATATGCGGTCCGACTGGCGGCCGGAGCGGTCATGCTGGCGGCGTCCGTGCGCTGGCTGGCGGCAGGAAAGGCGTGAACACCATGAACATCTCGATCACCTGGCTGGCTCGTCGGCTCGCGCTGGGCGCGGGCGCGATGGATTTTTGCACGGGGCTCGGACTGGTCTTTGCGCCGGGTCTGGTGCTGTCGCTGATGGGCGTGGACCGGCCGTCGGGCGATGGGTTGGTCTTCCTCCGGTGGATGGGAGCGTTTGTGGGCGCGGTGGGAGCGAGTTATCTGCTGGCGCTTGCGCGCGGCGGCGAAGCGCGGTTGTGGGGTGTATTGGAATTTACGGTACCGTTTCGGCTTGCGGCCGGTGTGTTCAGCGTGGCGGCCATCGGGCTGGGGTGGTTGGGGTTCGTGTGGGTGAGCGTGCCGGTGACGGATCTGATGCTGGTGGGCGCGCAGGTGTGGCTGTTGCGAAAGCGAGGGCGGGGCGATGTTTGAATCCACGACGGAGCGGCGCGTGTTTGGAGCGGCGGTCTTGGTGATCGCGGCGACGTATGGCTATTTTTTGATTTTCGCGGAGTTCGCATTTTTGGAGCTGCTGCGAGAAACGGGCGGCGTTGGTCGGGTGCGGCTGGCAATGGGGCTGCTGGGTGTCGCGGGAGTGGCGGGCAGCGGGCTGGCGGCCTGGCGCTTTCGGGTGGAGTCCTACGCGAAGGCATTGAGGTGGGGTGCGTTTGGCTGTGCGCTGGCGGCCGGGCTGGCGTGGTGTGGTGGATTGAACCTCGCGGCGGTCGGGATCGGGCTGTCGTTGGGGTGGTTGACGGTGACGCTGGCGGCGGGCTTGCGAGCGACGGTGGGTCCGAAACGGTTGGGGCTGGCGATCGGCCTGGGCACGGGGCTCGCGTATGCGGCATGCAATGTGCCGGCGATCTTTCGCGCGACGCCGCAGGCGCAGACAGGGCTTGCGCTCGGGTTGATGCTGGCGGCGGTGGTCGCGACACGAGGGTTGCGGACCGGGCGGGCGGAGGTCTCTTCGAGCGGCGATTTCGAGCCGAGGCGGGCGGCGGCGTGGACGGTGATTTTGATGGCGTTGGTGTGGATGGATTCGGCGGCGTTTTACATCATTCAGCATACCTCGGAATTACGCGCGGGGACCTGGGGCGAAGAGCGGAGCCTGTGGGTGAACGCGACCATTCACTTTGTTGTGGCGGTGGGAACGGGCGTGGTGCTGGACCGCGGAGGGTTGGGGCGGGTGGTGTGCGGGGCATGGGTGATGTTGGCGTGCGCCTGTGTATTGCTTGGCGAACAGCTGCGGGCATTCGTCGGGGCGGAGGTGCTCTACACGGCGGGAGTGTCGCTCTATTCGGTGGCTCTGGTGTATTATCCGGCACGCGGCGGGCGGGCATGGCTGGCGGGCGTGGTCTTCGCGATCGCGGGCTGGGTGGGATCGGCGCTGGGCATCGGCATGGCGCAGGATCTCAATGCGGTGCCGCTGTGGTTTGTGATAGTGGCGGGTGTGATCGTGGTGGGATTGCTGCTGGCGAGGCGCCGTGCGCAGGCGAAGCATGCGCTGGCGGTTGCGGCGGTGATCGGGCTCGGGTCGCTCACGTTTCCCGCTACATCCGCGCGTGCGGCGGACGCTGAGGTACTGCGCGGACGGGAGGTGTTCATCGGCGAAGGCTGCATCCATTGCCATTCGCAGTATCTGCGGCCAAGGACGGCGGACGTGATGCGTTGGGGGCCGGAGAAACCGCTGGCCGCTTCGCTGGCGGAGACGCCGCCGTTATTGGGCAACCGGCGTCAGGGGCCCGATCTCACGCAGGTCGGCAACCGTCGTTCGCGGGAATGGAATAAATTGCACCTGATCGATCCGCGAGGGGTTTCGCCGGGATCGCGGATGCCCTCGTATGCCTACCTCTTTCAGGAGGGGGACGGACGCGGCGAGGCGCTGCTGGTTTATCTGGCCTCGTTGGGGGTGGAAACGGACGAACTTCGCGCGACGCAAGTGGGCGAATGGGCTCCAGCGCCGGGAGTGTCGGGCCGGAGGGAGACTGGTGCGCGGCTGTTTACGCGATTGTGCATGAACTGCCACGGGGCAGAGGGGAAGGGGGACGGTGTGATGGCGATGCGATTGAGTGTGCGTCCGCCGGACTGGTCGCGCGATGCGTGGCGGCGGGTGGATGCGGCGGATGAAGCCGGGACCCTGGCGCGCATTATCAAATTTGGTCTTCCCGGGTCGCCGATGGCGGGACACGAATATCTGCGGGATGAGGAGGTCGTGTCGCTCGCGGCCTATGTGCGAAGCCTGCGTGGGACGGGACCCTAGAGCCGGACGGTTTCGCCGGGTTCGCAGACGAGGAAGGCCTCCGGTGGCAGGCCCGCGGCGGCGCGGGCACGGGCGAGTTCGCGCGGAGGATCGTCGAAGCCCTCATCGGTGATGGGAAACGTTCCCCAGTGCATTCCGATACTGGCGCGGGCGCCGAGGTCGCGATGAATCCGCACGGCTTCGGCGGGGTTGCAGTGTTGCTCGCGCATGAACCAGCGGGGCTCGTAGGCTCCGATGGGAAGAAGCGCGAGATCGGCCGGACCCAGGCGGGCGTGGATGTCATGGAACATCACCTCGTCATAGGCGGTGTCTCCGGCGAAAAACACGCTCGCGCCGGGTGTTCTGAGAAAGAAGCCGCCCCAGAGGCGCCGGTTGCGCGAACCGCGCACGCGGTTGCTCCAGTGGCGGGCGGGCGTGAGGGTGATTTCCATTCCGCGGGCGGTGGTGTGCGACTGCCACCAGTCGAGTTCGATGATGTGATCGCAGGCAAAACCAGTCGAACGGAGCAGGTCGCCATTCCCGAGCGGCGTGATGATCAATGGCGAGTGTGAACGCCAGAGTCGGCGCAACGTGGCGCGGTCGCAGTGATCGTAGTGATCGTGACTGAGCAGGATCACGTTGATGGCGGGTAGGTCGTTGAAGGCGATGCCGGGTGCGCGCGCCCGGCGGGGGCCCACGAGGTTGGCCGGGCCGATGCGATCGCTGTAGACGGGGTCGGTGAGGACGTTGCCGGCGCGAGTTTGAAGCAGGAAGGTCGATTGGCCGATCCACGTCGCGGCGAGAGGGGAATCGTCCGTCAACGCGGCGGGCGGGCGGGAGGTTACCGCGGGTTGAGCGGGCCAGGGAGGCGGACGCGTGGATCGTTTCCATCGCCAGACATCGCGCCACGAGCGGTCGTCGTGATGACGCGGATTGAAAAAGCAGCGTCCGTCGCAGTGATCGGAAAGGGGGAACGGCACGGACATAACGGGAAAGGCGTGAGACGATAAACTAAGCTGGGATTGCGACCTGTTGGCGAGTTCCGTGGCGGTTGTTGCGGACTTTGTTTCAGCGGAATCACCCGGGTGGCATGTATCGCAAGCCTGCATCGATAGATTGCTCGTAGCATCACGTGGGGTCTATCGCCCAGCAGCGTTGGGCGCCTTGCTTTGGCCGGACCGATTTACCTGAAGAGTCTTTTCGGTTCACCTCATGTCGCCCCGCTCCCGATTTCTTAGCGCTCTTGCCGTGGTGTGTACGATTGCAGGGATCGGGGGGTTTGGCTTGCGAGCGCCAAAGACGAACGAGAGGTCACTCCTCACGCCTTCGCCGGCTCCGGGAATCGCCGTTCCTCCGATCCTCGGGGTGGATGGAGAAGCGGACGGTTTGAACGTGGGAGCGAGCTTGCGCCGGGGATGTTTACCGGGGAGCGGCGGTAATCCTGCGCTACTCAACTTTTGGTACGCTCCAATGCGCGGTCCCAGCCGGCGCGGAGGGCGGCGATTTCGGCGCGCGGGCGGGCGGGGCGGAAGATTGTATCCACTGACCAATTACGGGCGATCTCGTCGCGGCCGGACCAGAGGCCCGTCGCAAGACCGGCGAGGCAGGCCGCTCCGAGCGCGGTCGTTTCGATGCAGCGCGGGCGGATCACGTCCGCGCCGAGCAGGTCGGCCTGGAACTGGAGCAACGGATTGCTTCGCGAGGCGCCGCCATCGACGCGCAGTTCCTTGAGCGGGAGTCCGCTGTCTTTTTCCATGCAGGCGATGAGATCGGCCGTCTGGAACGCGATCGCCTCCAGCGCGGCGCGGCAGAGCTGGGCGCGATTGGTGCCGCGGGTGATTCCCACCATCGTGCCGCGCGCATACGGGTCCCAATGCGGCGCGCCGAGACCGGCGAAGGCGGGCACGAGGAACAGTCCGCCGGCGTCGGGCACGGACGCCGCGAGCCGGTCGAGTTCGGCGGCGTCGCGCACCAACTGCAGTTCGTCGCGCAGCCATTGAATGACCGCACCGCCAATGAACACGGAGCCTTCGAGGGCGTAGTCGGTTTTACCGTCGAGTTTCCAGGCGACTGTCGTGAGCAGGCTGTTGTGCGACACGACGGGTTTTTCGCCGGTGTGCATCAACGTGAAGCAACCGGTGCCATAGGTGTTTTTGACCATGCCGGGCGTGAAGCAGGCTTGTCCAAAGAGCGCGGCATGTTGGTCGCCGGCGATACCTGCGATGGGTGCGCCCGCCGGATAGAGGTGGCGGTCGACGTGGCCATAGATCTCCGAACAGGAGCGGATCTTAGGCAGAAGCGCGCGGGGGATGTCGAAGAGCTTCAACAGGTCGTCGTCCCAGTCGCCGGTGTGCAGGTTGCAGAGGAGGGTGCGCGAGGCGTTGGTGAGGTCGGTGGCGTGAACCTGGCGGCCGGTGAGCTGCCAGAGCAACCACGTGTCGACCGTGCCGAAGAGCAGTCCGCCGGCCTCGGCGCGCGCGCGGGCACCGGAGATGTTGTCGAGGATCCAGCGGATTTTTGTCGCGGAGAAATACGGATCGAGACGCAGGCCGGTTTTTCCCGAGACCATCGGCTCGACGCCGTCGCGCTTGAGTTGCGCGCAATAGTCGGCGGTACGGCGATCCTGCCACACGATCGCATTGTAAACGGGGCGGCCGGTTTCGCGGTCCCACACGATGGTGGTTTCGCGCTGATTGGTGATGCCGACCGCGGCGATGGCGTTGGTGGAGAGATTGGCGCGGGCGAGGGCCTCGGCGGCGGTGGCGTTCTGGCTCGACCAGATTTCGAGCGGGTCGTGTTCGACCCAGCCGGGATGGGGATAGAATTGGGCGAATTCCTTTTGCGCGACGGAAATGATTTCGCCGGCGTGATTGAAAACGATGGCACGGGAGGAAGTCGTGCCTTGATCGAGGGCGAGAATGTGGCGGGGGTTGCTCATGGGGTGGAATGAGACGGGCAGGGCGAACGGGGCGGCGAAAACTTGAACCGGCCACGGGTGTGCGTGAGCGGAATCCGGTTCTGAGCAAGTGCGGCGACTAGAATAGAAAAACAGAAGCGGCGTAACTCTGTGCGTACGGCGTCATAGGTTAGCGCCAGCAAGCATTTCTTGTCCTTTCCGAGACGCCTGCGCGATCTTCGCGACAGGCTGTCGGATCTCAGGGGGAGGACGAATCAGGCGACGGCTTCCGCTTCGTATGCGCGAAGGCGAGCCAGAGGTGTGAGGAGATGTTCGCCAAGATGGGAAACCACCGGCACCACTAAGCCATCGCCGATGAGATGATATGCATCGTTGTAATTGGTGGGTAATCGATACCGATCCGGCAATCCCATCAATCGTGCGGCTTCCCTAGGCGAGAGGAGGCGAGACCGCACGGAATCTCCTTCGACTATCAGTAGTGTTTGTCTGCTTGAGCCGCCGCCGGGGGTGCGTAAGCAGCCAGCGATGTCATCGAAGCGGACCTCGGCGCGTTGCACGCCGTTTCTCGTTCTGCGGTAGAGCGCGCCAATCGTGCGCTTCCGGGTCTGCTGCGCGGCTTCGATCTTCCGCCGATTCACCGGCGACATCATGGCGAGAAGCGTCTTCGTTTCCGCGGGTGTGTTCCACTCGACGCCCGCGGGATTCGGTTCGATAAGATCCGCCAAGACTTGGGTCCGTGCGGGCGGCAGCGGCAGGTTCCACCAAAGCCAGCGACGACGAATCGAAGGCGGTGCCTGATCGAAGGCGTCCTCAAGAGCTTCCGTGTGGAAGGGGTGCTGAGGGCAGGAAAGAGTGAGTTCCTCCGGGACCGAACTCCCGCTGCGCGTCGCGATGATAAAAAGTCGCGGTCTGGAATGTGGAAGAAAGAGTTCCGCATCAATTACCAGTGGACCGAAGTTGTAGTCCTTGGAGGCCAATGCCTCAAGAATTGCCAAAAAGTCTCGTCCGCCGTCCGAGGTGATGGCTCCGGTCACATTTTCCAAAACGATGATGTTCGGAGCGCGATCTTCGCGGACAAGCCCCTTCATCAAGTTCCAAAATCCCCAGAAAGTGCCTGATCGTTCGCCGGCGAGTCCGGCCCCGGCACCAGCCAAGGAGAGGTCTTGGCAAGGGAACGAGGCCCAAGCCATGGAAGCATGCCCGGGTAACTCGTCGGTCGTCACCTGCTGAACGTCGCGAACCAACAGTTCGTCATCACCCCAGTTAACGCCATAGGCCTTGGCCTTTTTTTGATCGAGGTCGTTGGCGAATATGCATTGCCAATCTGGGCCCAGCCCCATTCGCGCCATCCCGCCGCCGGCAAAGAACTCGTAAAAGGTCAGCAGACCGCGAGCTCTTGTGCTTCCGTAGGGAGCATGTTCTTCCCTGAGCAGTTTTTCACGAATCGCCGAGGTGATCCAATCGTTCCGCGAACCGGGGCGACCGGATTGGCCAAGATGCTGGTCCACGTGCTTGAGAACTTCTTCCGGAAGCCGGAGGCTGGTGCGTCCGCGGGCCAAGTTGGGGCGTTTTTCCATGAAGGTGATCATGGCGGTGTTGGTGGCGCCACTGCAAGACATCCCTTCGATGTGGCGCCACTTTTGCCGACTCGACCGTCTGCTTCTTTAACTCGGCCGCAGCGGTGGCCCAATTTGGCGAGTCCCGCTCGCTTTAGCTGTCCCGCTCTTCTTCGCTTCCGGGTTTTTTGTCTTCCGACTCTACTTCGGCCGAGAAAAAGTTCAGGCGTTCGTGGGCGAGTTGCTCAAGACGCTTGGCTTGTACGTGGAGCGTGCGGCGTAAGCCGGGCTTCACGGTGCGTTCCGAGATGATGGAAGCAAGCCTGGCGATAGTCGCTGCTCGCCGGGCGATCCGAGTGTCGGGATGCTCTCGAATCTTCTGGACCTCCTCGTTGACGATAACCCCCTTGTAACTCTTCGGTAGCGGGACGTCGTTCTTCTTGGTCGGCAGCTTCTCGTTCAGGACAGCTTTGAAAGACGATAGCGAGAGGCAGTGGAAATAGACGGCGGCTTCAAGATCGTTTAGGTAGGCTGCTGCTCGCTGGAATTTTTCATGGTAGATCGCCAGCAGCTCTTTTTCATGTTTGGCAGGCTTTTTGCCCAATTTTTTTTGGAGATCGGGAAGCGGCCATACTTCGATCGAGTAAACCTCGAATGGATCGAGAACGCTCATGGCCACCGCATCCGTGCGGCGGTTGGTGAGATGACGACGTATGCGGCCGCTCACCTTCTCCTTGCTTTGGCCGACATAGATGGGCTCGTTGTCGTAGTCAAAAAAGGCATACACGCCTAATGTGCAATCGATCAGGCGCATATTGTCGTTATCGATCGGCTGCTTGAAGAACGCCACGAGCTCTTTGTTGAGTTCGGCCGTTTCGAATGGGGGCTTTTTGGTGGCCACCCGGGATGCCGGGGCGGCCGACGTTTTGGTGGTCAGCTTCTTTTTAATGGCCATCACAGAAAGCGTTAAGCGCCTAAAGTACGACATGCCAACGACAATTTGTACTGTGATCGCGGGCATGCCGGGGTTTCTTAAGTGCCCGCGCTCAAAATCCCCGTTTTTTCCGGCTGGTCGGGTCGTTGATCTCTCAGGTGCGCCGCAGGGACGCAGGCTTGCGGGGCGCGGAATGAGCGCTCATCGCTGTGTGCCGCATGCCCATCCCTCCCGTCATTTACGAGGACGACACGCTCATCGCTTTCGACAAGCCGAGCGGAATGCTCGTCGCGCCCGATCGCTGGGACAAGAAGCGCGAGAACCTCATGGGGCTCGTTCACGACAAGATGGGACATGGCGTCGCCAACGTTCACCGGCTCGACGCGGACACCAGCGGCATTGTGCTTTGCACCAAGGAGAAGGCGGCGCTCGATTTTGTGAGCGGACAATTTCAATCGAAGACCGTCGCGAAGGTGTACCACGCACTTTGCGTGGGAGCGCCGGAGCCCAAGCTGTTTGTGCGGTCCGACGATCCTCGCGACGCGCCGCCGGCACCGTTGGCGGAAAACGAATTTTTTGTGGATCGCGACCTGATCGAAGACGAGGCGCAGCCGGGACGCATGAAAACCGTGCGCAAGCACGGGAAGGTGAGCCAGACGGTCGTGAAGGTGCTGGAGCGATTTCAGCAGTTTACCTTCGTCGAGTGCCGTCCGCTGACGGGGCGCACGCATCAATTGCGCGTTCATCTGCAATACAGCGGATTGCCGATTCTGAACGATCCGTTCTATGGCGACGGAGTGACCGAGTTGAAACTCTCGCGACTCAAGCGTGGTTACAAAGGCCGGGTCGACGAGAAGCCGTTGATCAGCCGGCTGGCGTTGCATGCGAGCCGACTCACCGTACGGCATCCGGTTACGCGCGAGATGGTTACCATTGAGGCTCCTTTGTCCAATGACTTCGAGGTCGCGCTCAAGTATTTGCGTAAGTTCGCGTCGCTCAAATAACCGGAAGACGCGCCGCTTGTCCTGCGCGGTTTTCGATGCAAATTGTCCTCAACGCGGAAATCCATGGGAAGATTACTCCAGCTTCTCGGTTTTGCCCTGACCGGGCTTTTTCTTCTCGCGGTACACGCAATCGGGTCCGAACGGCGTATTCAGCTGACCGATACGGAGAAAACCTGGATACAGGAGCATTCCATGGTGCATTTCGGGTACGATCCCAGTTGGGGGCCGTTCAGTTATCGCGATGATCGCGGCGAGCTCGCGGGGATCGACCGGGATTTTCTCAAGCTGCTGGGGAGTCGGCTGGGCCTGACGTTCGTCCCGGTGCATTCCGCGTCCTGGCCCGAGGCTTATGAGGGCGCGAAAGCCGGCGCGAGCGAGTTCCTGGTGGGCACGGCCGAGAACGAGGAACGGGAGCGGGACTTCCTTTTTACGCGTCCCTACAACTCGTTTCCGGTGGCGTTCGTCGCACGATACGACTCGCCGGTGTTCATCTCGATGAAACAGTTGCGCGGGAAGCGAATCGCCCTTGCGGAGGGGTATGTCGGTTCGCTTGTGATCGAACGGGATCATCCGGATGTTCACCGGGTGATGGTCAAGTCGATGGAGGATGCGTTTCTTGCGGTGTCCTCGGGCCGGGCGGATGTCGCGCTGACCAACGTGGCCAATGCGAACTTCGTGATCCGGTCGCTCGGGCTGGATAATCTCAAGATCGCCGGCGTGGTACCCTACCTCTTCGATCAACGTTATGCGGTGCGCAACGATCAGCCTGTGTTGCGCGACATCCTTGATAAAGGCGTGGCATCGCTTACCGAGAGCGATCGCCAGAAAATCCTCAGCCCGTGGGTGAGCGTCGAGTATGAGCGGATCGTTCGCTGGGATTACATCATTCGCTGGGCGGTGGGCGGGGTGCTGCTGGTGGCCGCATTCATGGGCGTCGCGATCCGGCACACCCGTCGGTTGAAATCCGAACTGGCGCATCGCGCCCGGATCCAGCGGGAGCTGGAGACTGCGAAACGAAGCCTGGAGGAGGCGATCGAGGAAAAGAGCGGCTTGATGCGCATGGCGGCCCACGATTTGCGCAGCCCGTTGACGGGCCTCATGCTCAGCATCGAGATTCTTGCCGAAAAAACGCCGTCCGATCAGCGCGAGCCGCTGGAACGGATGATGGCGATGGCGCATCAAATGATTCACATGATTCGCGACCTGCTGGACGTGCAGGCACTTGAGGACGGACGTCGCCGGTTGCACATCGAGCCGATCGACGTGACCAAGGAGGTCGACGAAGTCTTGTCCTCCATGCAGGCGCAGGCCGCGCGCAAACGCATCGCCTTGACCACGGTGTCCGCCCGCCGGGCGCGGTGGGCGCAGGCGGACCGGGCGGCCTTGAACCAGGTGCTCGATAACCTGGTATCCAACGCACTGAAATATTCGCCGCTTGATTCCACGATCACGGTGGATGTGGAGCCGGGCCCGGGCGGAAAGCTGGTGCTGCGCGTGCGCGACCAGGGACCCGGTATCACTCCGGCCGAGATGCCCCGGTTGTTTCAAAAATACGCTTGTTTGAGCGCGCGACCCACGGGGGGAGAGCAGTCGACGGGGCTGGGATTGGCGATCGTGAAGCAGCTGGTCATCGCCATGGGCGGAACCGTGCGCTGCGAGAGCGAGCCCGGCGAAGGGGCTGTATTCATCGTTGAACTACCGGCGGCGACGGACGGCCGGCTGGTTGCCGGCACCGAGGCGGTTTAGCGCGACGCACCCGGTGTTCGTTTTCGTTCGGCGAGCGATTGCCTGCGCGTCGATCAACCGTCCGATCCGGGTGTCCACGGATCGCGACCGAGGAGCAGTTCGCTGAGGCGGACGGCGCTCATGAAGGCGTCTTCATGAAGGCCATGGCGAAAATAACCGCCCGCGAAATACGTCTCGGTGCGACCGCCCGCCTGCTCGTTGAGGTGGGGCAATTCGGTTTGTGCGCGGATGGAGTCGAGGCTGAAAACCGGATGCGTGGTGTCGATTTGCCGGACGACCTTGGCCGGATCGATGGCGTCGGGACGGTTGATGCTGACGAAGTGGTTTTCGCCGTCGGGCGCGCCGTGCAGTTCGTTTAGCCAATAGTGCATGGACGAGCGGATGCGGCCGTCGGGTGCGCGGGTGAACCGATAGTTGCGGGAGGCCCGGGCGGCAGGGGTGCGGGGAAGCACGGATGCATCGGTGTGGAGCGTGGCGACGGCGGTTTCGTATTTGAACGCGCGGAGGAGCCGGGCCTCGTCGGGTGTCGGGTTGACCAGCAGACGCAGGGCCTGATCGGCATGCGTGGCGATGATCACCTTGTCGAAGACGTGGGTGGCCCCGTCGGTCGTCATCACGGTGACGCCGCGCGACGGGCCATTGCGGATGACGCGCACGACCGGACGTTCGAGCTGGATCGAACCGCGGAAGGGCGCGATCAGCCGGTCGCGGTATTCGAGGGAGCCGCCGTCCACCGTTAGCCAGTGTTGCCGGGGGCGAATTCCGAGCAGGCCGTGGCTGTGGAAAAACCGCAGGAGCGTTGCCGCCGGAAACGACAACATGGATTCGGGCGAGGCGTTCCAGACCGTGGTGCTCATGGGCACCAGATGCAGGTTGAAGAAATCCTCACCGTAGCCGCGTTGCCGCACGTAATCGGCAAGGGTCATGCCGGAGACCGCCGGGTCGTCGAACGCGACGGCGGCCTCTTTGTTGAAGCGATTGATCGCAGACAACAGCTTGAGAAAACGGAAGCTCAGCAGGTTTTTGCGCTGGGCGAAGAGGCGGTTCAGGGATGCGCCGCACCACTCGATTCCAGTGAGATCGTCGCGTACGGACAGCGACATCACGGCCTTCTTGATCGGCACCTTCAGGTCCGCGAAGAGACGTGTGAGCAGCGGGGAATTATCCTCGTTGTAAACCGTGAAGCCCGTGTCGATGGACGGGAGGCTGTCGGTTTTGACCGCGTCAGCCAGGTGGAGGTGTCCGCCGACATGGTTATTGGCCTCAAACAGGATGAGCGCGTGGTGGCGGTGGAGAAAGTGGGCGGCGCCCAGACCGGCGATACCGGTGCCGATGATCGCAATACGTGACATGGAACGCGAAAGAGATGCGCGGCTGGTCGCGACTGGCGAGCGTGCAGTCCGCATTGTGAATAAAAAAAGGGTGCGCAACCGGTGTCGGTTGACGCACCCTGCGGGGATGCCGGGGGCGGAGGGAGATGCGGAGTCCCGCCGTTTGGATTTTTACTTGGCGGCGCCGTGATCGGTGTGCCCGGACTCCGCGGTGGGAGCGGAGCGGCCGAGTTCGTGGGCGAGTTCGGTGACATCCTTGTGGATGGCGCCGCCGTCCGGCTTTTGCGGGATCTGGGTGTTGGCTGCGTTGACCGTGGCGACGGCGATCGCGGCGGCAGCGGGCAACACGTGGCGCAAGGCCGAAGCGTGTTCCGGGCGGGCGAGGGCGCTGGCCTGCGCCGCGGCGACCGAGCGGGCATGTTCGGCGCGCATGCCTTCATCGAGGATGGACTGGGGAACATCCTTCAAGCCCCAGATGAGTCCGGTCCAGGAGAGCACCTTGAGGCCGTAGTAGGTCGGATCGATTTCCCACCAATAGAAGCCGTTGCGCGTGGCGCTTTGATAGCGGTGGTGATTGTTGTGCCAGCCTTCGCCGAGGCAGATGATCGCGAGGATAAAGCTGTTGCGCGAATCATCGTCGGTCTTGTAGCGGCGATTGCCCATGAGATGGGCCATGGAGTTGATGCAGGCCGTGCCGTGGAAGAGGGCCGTGGTGCTTACGAAGAAGCCCCAGATGAGCATCTGCCAACCGTTGGTGCCGAGGCCCGGCGCGAAGCGTTCGAGGAAGGCGCCGAGGCCGAACATCGAGAGCGCATAGAGAATGGGCACGACCAGGTCGAAGCGGTTGAGCCAGACAAGCTCGGGGAACTTGGCCAGGTCCTTGATCTTGGAGTAGTCGGTGGGGAAGTTACGGCGCGAGGTGATCCAGCCTATGTGCGACCAAAGGAAACCGTGGACATGCGGGGAGTGCGCGTCTTCGGGACCGTCCGAGTGCTGGTGGTGATGGCGGTGATGATAGGCCCACCAGAGCGAGCCACGTTGCACCGTGGTGCCGGCCCAGAGCGCGAGAAAAAACTGACCCACGCGCGAGGTGCTGTAGGTCTTATGCGAGAAATAGCGGTGGTGGATCCCGGTCACGGCAAACATGCGCACGAAGTACAGGGCTACGGCGGCCCATGCGGCAAAGTGGCTCACGCCGACCCAGAGGATGCCGAAACAGCCGAGGTGCAGGACGACAAACGGCATCACGCGCACCCAATCGACCTTGTCGGGTTCGTTGCGCATCTTGTCAGCGCCGTCGGGGCAGTAATCAGAGTCGATCCATTGCGTCACGGCGGTGGCCATGCGGCGGAACACGGAGGGAGGGGAGGAGGCGAGATCAGGCACAGGCTTAATAGATTAAAGAAGGTGAAGGAATAGCCGGACGTCTGATGGCGCAAGCCGGGTTTCCTCCAAAGCCGTTACAAAAGGCTGGCGCATTTCCTGCAAAACCGAGGCATGCGTGAGTACACCTCGCAGCTTGCGCCGGATCGCCGGGACGCCTCTACTGCGGCGCACATGAGTCAAGCCGCGAGCCAACCACCGGTTAAGAAAAGCGAGATCTTTGGCTGGTGCTGCTTCGATTTCGCCAATTCGGCGTACGTCACGATCATAGTGACAGTGATTTACTTTCCCTATTTCACCAACGTCGTTGCGGCCGGCGCGCCCGCGGCGGCCGCATGGTGGGGAATCATGCTCGCCATCGCCCAGCTCGCCGTGCTGCTCGTGTCGCCCTTGATCGGCGCGATGGCCGACATTCGGGCGAACAAGAAGACACTGCTCGCCACCACCGCCGGGCTTTGCTCGCTGGCCACGGTGTCGCTTTACTTCGTTGGCACCGGCGAGATCGCGCTCGCGCTCGGGTTGGTTGGCCTTGCAACGGCTGCCTTTTATCTGAGCGAGAACATCTGCGCGGGTTTTCTTCCGGAAATCAGCACGCCGGAAAATGCCGGTCGGATTTCGGGCTACGGTTGGAGCTTTGGGTATTTTGGCGGGTTGTTATGTCTCGTGATCGCCTTTGCGATCATCGACGGCGGCGACGGTTCGGAGCGGGTCCCGTTGACCTTCGTGATGACGGGTGTGTTTTTCGCGCTCGCCGCGTTGCCCACGCTGCTCCTGCTCCGGGAACGAGCGCAGCCCCGGCCATTGCCGCCGGGTATCGGCCTGATCGCCGCCAGTTGGGGAGAAAACCTGCGCTCGCTGCGGGCGTTGCGGGAGCATCGGGTCCTGTCGCTGTTTTTCCTGTCGCTGTTTTTCGCCACCGCCGGCCTCACCGCGGTCGTCGCGTTTGCGTCCGGCTTCGCGGAAAAGGAGATCGGGTTCAGCATCAAAGAAGTCATCAAGCTCTTCGTGATTCTTCAGCTGTCGGGCGTGGCCGGCGCCTCGGGTTTTGGTTATTTGCAGGACAAGACCAGCCCCAAGTTCGCCCTCGTCCTGGCGCTTGCGTTGTGGATTGTCGTTTGCGTCGCGGCCTACGCGTGTCCCGCCGGAGCGAAGGGCCTGTTTTACGCGATCGGCATCGGGGCCGGCATTGCGATGGGCGCGTTCCAGTCGGGCGGCCGCGCGGTCGTCGCGTTGTTCACGCCCGAGGGAAAGAGCGGCGAGTATTTCGGTTTCTGGGGCTTCTTCAGCAAACTCGCCGGAGTGGTCGGCCAGCCGGTCTTCGGACTGCTTGTCGCCTGGTATGGCTATCGCGCCGCCATTCTGACCAACGCCGGGTTCTTCCTTGCCGGTCTGCTGATCCTTTTGCCGCTGTCGCTATCAAGGCGGGAACAGGAGATCGAACGCCAACCGCAGGGTTGATGTTACGGATCGTGGCGCGGGGAGATCGCGCTGAGCACGGTGATGTCGATTTCCACTTTGGCCTTCGCGACGTGCTCGGCGATCAGCGCCCGGTATTTCTGCGCTTGGAGGGTGGCGATGATGCGATGGCGGACGTCGCTCAGGGGGCGCTCGGCGACGAAGTCTTTTCGGGAAGCGAAAAACTGTTCGACCTCGGCGTCGGAGACCGCGAGGGCCGGCTCTTTGGCGAGGGCGTCCTGCAGTTCCTGGTCCCAGTCGGCTTGTTTGAAGTAGTAGTAACGCGTCTCGTCATACTGCTTCGGGCCGTAGACGACCTGCTTCTGGTCAAGGGCCTTGAGGCGACGGATGTTTTCATGGGTGAGGCGTTCCTTGAACGCTTGAAAAGAGATGTCCCGGACGACGCCCTTTTGTTTGGCGAGGCGCTGAACGGTTTTGATCTGCTTGAGTTCGTTGGCGACCCGCTCGCGCAGCTTGCGAATGGGGTTCTCGGATTGGCCGTCGTCTTTCCAGTAGCCGAGCCGGTCCTCCAAACCCGACTTCTCGTGGAAATAGTTAAACACCTCCGCGACGCGTTCTCTCATGACGAGCGTGTATTCGGCGGTGGTCACGGGTTCTCCGTCGATCATCATCACGACGGCGTCGGTGGCCGTCGTGTGAACCGTCGTCGGGCGCTCTTCGGCCTGCGTGGCCAGAGGGAGGTTCGCGAAGCATGAAAGGGCGAGGGCGGCGAGGCTGAGCCTCAAAGCGGAAAGGGTGTGGAGGTTCATCTGGGGTTGAGGTGCGGGTGTTTTTACCGAGAAAAGCCGCGCCCGCGAGTTATCGCAGGTGCGGCTTGTGTGGGTCGCGAGCGCCCTAGCTACAAGCGCTCGTCTTCGGGTCAGGGCAGATACTCGAAGTAATCGAGGCCGACGTATTTGCTGGTGTAGGTTGGATCGTAGACGGTGGCCTTGAGCGTGTAGGTGCCCTGCGGGAGGGTGGGCGACTCGAAGATCATGTAGCCGAACGTCGTGGTGGCGTGGTGGCAGTCGACCAACGTGGTCGTGCCGTTTATGGTCATGTTCAGTTTGCCGAGGTTGGGACCGCGCTTCACATACAAGCGGGCCTTCGTTCCGGTGAACGTCATCTGGATCGACGCGTTGTGGGAATTGGACACCGACTTGGTGCCGTTGTAGTAGGCGGCATCGATGCCGTGGGACCAGGCCCCGGTGGTCGTGAGCGAGGCGTCGGTGTCTATTTTTACCGGGCTGGCGGCGCCGACCAGGGCTTCGATCCAGTCGATGACGATCTTTTTGCCGCCGGACTCCTTGACCGTGACCTTGAGCGTGTGATTGCCCAACGGCAGGTCGGTGACCTCGAACTGCTTGATCTCATAGTCGATGTGGCCCGTGAAGCTCACCGGAGAGAACTGGTTGACGGTCACCGGCGGGCGCGTGTCCACCTGTATGTCCATGATGCCGCGATCGTGTCCCTTGGGGGCGAAGAGGCGCACGCCTGTTCCGTAGAAGTTAAACGTAAGCGTGTTGCCCACGGTGCTGGAGATGGACCGGGTCATCGCATAATACTCCTCGCCCTCGGGCGTGTAGCGGTCCCACGTGCCGATGGCGGTGCCGGCTTGATCGTCGATGATGGTGACGACGGGCGGGGTCGGAGGCGTGACGGGATACTTTTCGAAGTAGTCCAGTCCGACGCCGTAACCCGTCGAGGCGGAGTTCTTCGTGCCGGTCAGCGTAAACCGCACCGTGTTGGTTTGGTTGGTCGGCAGACCGGTCACGGTGTGGAGCGCGGTGCGGTATTGAACGGACGGCCAGTAGCAATCGACGACCGCCGCGGACGTGGTGGAATCGTTGATGAACACGTTCATCTTGCCGAGCGACGGACCGCGTTTGCCGTAGAGCGTGATGTGGTCGCCGGTGAAGGCGACTTGCAGCCATTGACCGCCGGTCGAGGCGCGCGAGAGCGAGTTGCCGCTGGCGGACAGTTCGTTGGTCGATGAAACCATGTTGGTGGAACGGGTGACCGCGCCGGTGCTGTTGTTTTCGTAGACCGTGGTCGGGGTCGTTGTCGGCGCCGGAGACCTGCCCGCGGTCGGGGTTGGGTGCTCGTGGATGCCGATGTCGGGACGGCCGACATAAAGGCCGTTCTGCCAGAAGTCCTCGGTGGGTGCGGCCACGCCGGGGATGGAGATCGTCTTGCCGGCGTTGATGCACGGCGAGGTCGCCTGCAGTTTGAACATGTTGTAGTTCGCAGACGAGAAGCCGTCGGCCCCAACGCCCTGCGGGAAGTTCGGCCCGGCGAACATCGGGTTCGCCACGACCTTGTAGGGGTCGTTCACCTGTGGCACGTGGTTGAAATACGCGTTGTGGGAGAAACGCGGGCCCGTCGGGTAGATGGCGGACGGCGTGTGGAAGACGTTGTTGGAGTAGTAGGCCTCGGTGCGGTTCGAGAATTTGATGCCCTCGGCCTTGTCGGTGTAGACGACGTTGTTGTGGACGTGGGTCTGGCTCTTGCCCTCCACGGGCCAGACGTTGAAGCCGCAGCCATAGGCGGTGTTGCGTCCGTCGTTTACGCTCAGGTTGTAGCGGTAGACCACGGTCTTCTCGTAGTCGACGCCGTCCTTCTGCTTTGGCATCACGATGAGCACGCCGCCTTGGTTGTGGTGGGTGTAGTTGTATTGGAAGATGTGGTTTCCGGTCGTGCCGTAGTCCACGTCGAAGGCCTGGGAGTCGCCGTTGGCCCCGTTGGTGAACTCGTTGAACGTGTGGGCGACCTCGTTGTATCGGAACAGGCTGTTCCGGGTCTGCCAGCAGACCCACATGCCCGCGATCATCACGTATCCTTTTGTTCCATACGCGCCGGCGCGGTAGCCGGTGTTGTATTCGACGACCGGAGCGTCGGCGCCTTGCACGAGGATGTGGTCCGCGCCGCCGTTATCCAGGTGATTGTCGGTGATCAGCACGTTGGTCGACCAGGTGGCCGGAGCTGTCATCGAATACCCGGGAGACTTCATCAGGATGCCGATGCAGTTGTTGCGATCGAGTTGGTTGCCTTCGATCACCAGGTTGTTGAAACGCGAGTGGATGTTGTCGCTGATGATGCGAAGACCGGCGTTGTCGTAGAGCGCCGGGACGTTGACGCCCCGGTCGCGCTGGGTGTAGCCATGCACCTGGGTGATTTTGCAGTTCTTGACCTTGATGCCTTGCATGACGAACGGGGTTGTCGAGGTGCCCGCGTTCACGTTGATGCGGATGCCGTCGCGTTTGGCCGGGGTGCTCGCCCAGTTGCTCACCTCGATGTCCTGAACCGTGACGTAATTGATGTTTTTGACGACGATCGCCGCGTCCACGACTCCTCCGGCGTTGATGATCGGGCGGGGCTCGGTCTCGGGACCGTAGGCGCCGACGATGATCGGATTGTTCGCGGTTCCGCCCGTGCCGATGTGCACGGCGACGCGGCCGGTGTAATTGCGGTTGCGGCGAAGCAGGATGCGATCGCCTTGGCCGTAGGCGCGATTTTCAGTCGGAGCGAGGGACTTCCACGGGTTGTTGATCGTGCCGGCGTCGGGTCCGGTGCCGGTCCCTGTCGAAAGCGGATCAATGTAGTAGTCGACGGCGTTGGCCAACGGGAGCTGAGACGCGAACAATGCGGCCAAAATGAGAAGCTTCGTTCCCATGGAGGCGCCCGAAGACGGCCGTATACGGCGGTCCGGACGCAGTTCTGCTGACGTGCGTTTATTCATGGTGATCCAACTCGGGGTAGGAGTTGTTTTGGGTTTTAGGGGTGGGGTCTGACGGACGGGCGAGAATGACTTCGCCAGCCTGTTCGCATTTCCCCAGCTCGACCCGAGTACACAATCCGCGCGGTGCTCAATTGTTTATCAGCGGGGCGCGACCTCCCTCCGGCCGGCGCTGGACAGGGCGCGTTTTCCGGCGAGCTTCTTTTGTCCTCCGCTCCGTCATGTCCGAAGACCTTCACGTCTCCTCGCCCTGGTTATCTCCCTCCGCGGCCGGATGGCGTTTGCAGCACACCTACGCGCAGTTGCCGCGGGCGTTCCATGTCGCGGTCGCCCCCACGCCGGTTCGGCTGCCCCGGCTGGTGGTGTTCAACCGGCCGTTGGCGGAAGGGCTCGGCTTGTCCGCCGACGCGCTGGCGGGAGGCGAGGGCGCGGCGATTTTCGCGGGCAACTCCCTGCCTCCGGGCGCTTCGCCGCTGGCGCAGGCGTATTCGGGTCATCAATACGGAAACTTTACGATGCTCGGAGACGGACGCGCCATTTTGTTGGGCGAGCAAATCACCCCGGGCGGCGAGCGGTTCGACATCCAGCTCAAGGGTTCCGGGCAGACGCCGTTCTCCCGTCGCGGAGACGGACGCGCCGCGCTGGGGCCGATGTTGCGCGAATATGTCATCAGCGAGGCGATGCACGCGCTCGGGGTTCCCACCACGCGAAGCCTCGCGGTCGCCGCCACCGGCGAGGAGGTGTGGCGTCAGGAAGGTGCGGCGCCGGGTGCGGTGCTCACGCGCGTCGCGGCGAGTCATATCCGGGTCGGTACATTCGAGTGGGCGACAACCCGAGGCGACCGGCCCGCGTTGAACGCGCTCGTTGAATACACGCTGCGGCGGCATTACCCGGAGCTCGCCGACGCCGACAACCTTCCTCGTGCGTTGCTCGAAAGCGCGCTTGAGCGTCAGGCCGCGTTGATCGCCAGGTGGATGCTCGTTGGCTTCGTCCATGGTGTGATGAACACCGACAACATGGCGCTCTCGGGCGAGACCATCGACTACGGGCCGTGCGCCTTCATCGACGCCTATGATCCGGCGACGGTGTTCAGTTCGATCGACCGCCACGGACGTTACGCCTACGGCAACCAGCCGGCCATCGCGCAATGGAACCTCACCCGTCTGGCCGAGGCGTTGCTTCCCGTGCTGCACCCGGACGAAAAATCCGCCATCGGGATCGCCGAGGAAGCGCTCGGGCGCTTCGCGGAGCGCTTTCACCACCATTGGTTGGCCGGCATGCGTCGCAAGCTGGGCTTGTTCAACGAGGAGCCCGAAGACGCGGCGCTCGCGAAAGCCCTGCTCGATTGGATGCGCACGACGAAAGCGGATTACACGAATACCTTCGCGGCGCTGACCACGGGCGCATCTCTTGGCGGAGTATGCGCGTCCGACGAAACCTTTTCCCGTTGGCAGGAGCGTTGGCTTGCGAGGCTGGAGCGGCAGTCGGAGTCGGCCGAAGAATCCACGCGACTGCGAAGGTCGATGAACCCGGCTGTGATCCCGCGCAACCATCTCGTCGAGGCGGCGCTCGCCGCCGCGCAGCGGGGCGATATCGAGGTGATGGAGCGGCTCGTCGCCGTGTTATCCGCGCCCTTCGACCATGACCGGCATCCGCCCGAGTTTCGCTCGCCGGGACCGAATGGCGGCGAAGGCTACAAGACATATTGCGGCACATGATCATGCCCCATCTCGTCGCTCGCATCGGACCCGCGAAACTTTAGATTCCTCCCATGTCGTCCTTCCATCTCCCCTCTCGCGCCGTCGCTCTCGCCGTCATTGGCGCGATGCTTGCCATTGTGCACATCGTTCCCGCCGCCTTTGCGGCGGTCACGTTCCCCGACGCCGCCCAGCCGCAGCTTGCGGTGACCGCCGGCGAACGCGTTTTTCTCGCGTATGGCAGCGGCAAAGACGTCTTCGTTGTCCGGGCCGATGACGGCGGTGCCACGTTCGCCTTACCGGTGAAAGTGGCGACCGTTCCCGGGCTCAGGCTCGGTCGGCGTCGTGGCCCGCGTGTCGCCGCGCACGGGGACAACGTCACGGTCACGGTGAACACGAAGGACCTGCTCGCGTTTTCCTCCAACGACGCCGGCCGCACGTGGACCGGCCCTGTGGTGATCAACGATGTGCCGGAGAGTGCTCGCGAAGGACTCCATGACCTCGCGGGCGGGCCGGATGGGCGCCTCTTCGCGACCTGGCTTGATCTTCGCCTCGGCAAGATGACGCTGTTCGCCGCCGAGTCTGTCGACGCGGGTCGCACGTGGACGTCAGACGTCATTCTCTATCGTTCGCCCGGGGAGTCCATCTGCACGTGTTGTCACCCGAGTGCGCTGTTCGATGCCGCGGGCAACCTCGCTGTTATGTGGCGTAATTGGATCGGTGAATCCCGCGATCTCTGGCTGATGACGCGCAGCGCAGGTTCATCCGACTTTTCCACGCCCGCCAAGCAAGGCGAGGGCACGTGGAAAATCGACGGCTGCCCGATGGACGGTGGCGACATCATCGCCCGCAACAATGGTTCGTTTGATACCGTGTGGCAGCGCGCCGGAGAGATCTTCTTTCATGCGGGCGAAAGCGCTGAACTTCGCGTTGCCGCCGGCACCCAACCCGTGGCGGTTGCCCATGCCGATGGGACCTGGGTTGTTTGGCAGCAAGGAGCCGACCTCTGGTCCGTTCAGCTTTCGTCCGCCCACGTCGCGGGAGTTCCATCCCTGCTCGTCGTCGGCGCGCGCTTTCCCGTTCTTGCGGCTCTACCCGGAGGCGGTGCGGTCCTCGCTTATGAACGCGGCCCGGACGTCATGGTTGAACGCCGCTGAGGTCCGGAAGGACGCCATTCCAAGAGCACGCCTATGGGGTTTCGGCAGGGGGCTTTATCAGGACCCACGGCGACCAAAGCCGGAGGGCGCCATATTGGAGCACGGTCCCGGTAATCGAAACCACATCGCCTGTGGCTATGAACAATCCTGCGCTACAGGTAGACCGGGGCGGATCTCGTCGGTCTTCGCCGCTGGGGACACCCTCTCTTTACCGGCGAACACCGTCCCCTATACACTGCGGGGCAGGACCTTCGACCCGATGACATCACGCTGACACGCCCGCCACCTACCTCATGCACTCCGCTACAAGCCACCTTCGTCCCCGTCGCAAATGGACGGTGCATCTCATTCATCACACGCATACCGACGTCGGGTATACGGATTCGCAGCAGACGATCGCCCGTTTCCATGCCGAGTTCCTCGACCAGGCGATTTCAATTGCCCGCCGAGCCGCCGATCCCGCGGGTGATCCCGAGTTGCGCGGCTTCAAATGGACCAACGAATGCCACTGGTCCATCGAGCAGTGGCTCGCCCGCAACCCGCCTGAGCGCCACTCCGAACTGCTCGACGTAATCCGGTCCGGGGCGATCGCGCTCTCCGGCACGTACCTGCACTACACCGAACTCCCGGACGCTCAACTACTGCGCTCGGCGCTCTCCCGCTCCCGGGCGTTTTGCGACCGCCACGACCTGCCGCTCGATACCGCGCTTTCCGCCGACGTCAACGGCTTCGGCTGGGATTACGCGTCCGCCTTGCTGGACGCGGGTATCCGAAATTTCATGACGTGCGTCCACTCACATCACGGCATCGCGCCGATGGGCAGCCGGCAGCTTCCGTTTTTCTGGCAGACGCATGACGGTCGTGAACTCTTCGTCTGGAATGGCGAACATTACCACCTCGCGAATGCCCTCGGTCTGGCTCCCGGAGCCGTGTTGACCTACGATTTTGTCGACGAGCTTCGTCCCGCCTTTCGTACCGCCGACACCTTGCCCATCGCGCTCAAGCGCCTGCCCCGTTATCTCCGCCAGCTTGAAGACGACGGCTATCCCTACGACTTCGTTCCGCTTCACGTCTCGGGCGCGATGACCGACAACGCTCCGCCGTCCGAGGCGGTTATCCGGTTCGTCCACCGGTGGAATGCCGCCAACGCCGGCGACGACGGATTGATCACGTTGCGCATGGGTTCCCCTTCGGAGATCTGTCGTGCCGCGCGCGAGAGTTCCGTGCCGATTCCCCGTCATCGGGGAGACTGGCCGGATTGGTGGTCCGATGGCGTGGCCAGCATCCCCGCCGAGGTGCGTCTCGCCCGCACCGCGGCCCGCACCCGTCGCTGGCTCGGCCACCTTGCCGGCCGACCCGGGCTGCCTGTGCCGACCGCGCAAGAGTCGGCGTGCATGGAGCGCGTTGAGCAAACACTCCGGCTCTTCACCGAGCACACGTTCAACCACTCCGATTCGATCGCCGCGCCGTGGGACATTAACGTCAAGGCCATCGGCGGCGGCAAACGCGCCCTGGCCTGCGCCGCGTGGGAGGCGTCCGTGGAGGCACGGCATGCCGCCTTCGCCCGTCTGGGTGCGCTTCCGAATCTGGCTCCCCATGAAGCCGGCGACCGCTTCTTCTACAAAGTCGTCAATCCGCTCGCCGATGCGGTGACCGATTCGGTCCGCCTCTATCTTGAATCGAGGGACTTCGATCTGCTTCCGCTCAACCCGTTCGTGATTGATACGCGGACGGGCAAACAACTGCCGTGCCGCGTCAGTCCGGCGCCGCGCGGCGTCACCTGTGATGTCGCTCTCTCCCTGAACGCGGGCGAGGAAGCCGTACTTGAGTTGCGCACGGGCACGGGGGCGGTTCGCTCGCTTGCCCGTCGTTTCACCGAGGTCGGCATCCCCGACGACATCGCCAACAACGACACGCTGGCAGCCGCCATCAATGGAGTCCGCCGGGTGGAGACGCCGTTTCTCCAGATCGATTTTGACGATGTCGCCGGCATCACCGGCTGGATCGACAAGGCCTCCGGCGCCAGCCTGCTCGCCTCCGATCGCGCGCACGCTCCGTTCTGCCCCGTGTATGAGGTGACCCCCGTGGCTGGAAAGACCGGAGAGGACATGGTCTTCGTCCGCTCCCGCATGGGGCGCAACCGCAAGGGGGCCGACGTTCGGCGCATCGCCGGCTCGCTCGCCTCCGTCGAGTTTCACACGGTCACCGAAAATTGGATACCTGTTACGCTTCATTACTCCGTCGAGGGCGTGGTGTGGTGGCGCGTCAGGCTCGACATCTGGCGCAACCAGCCTCGCGTGGACGTGACTCTGCGCCTGCATAAAAACTCGGTGTGGGAGCCGGAGAATCTTTATGCCGCGCTGCCGTTCGGCCCCGCCGGCAACCAGCTCTGGCTCGACAAGCCCGGCGCGCCGGTTCGCCCATGGATCGACCAGCTTCCGGACACGCTGGCCGATTGGTCCTGTATTCAAGAGGGGTTTTGCTCGTGTCCGAAAGATGGATACACCTCGATCCCGGGCCTGGTGGTCACCACGCCGGACGCGCCGCTGTTGCATTACGGACCGCTGGCCCATGGTCCCCGCCGTGTCATGGGACATCCCGCGCTGAACAGCGAAACGCCAATGCCTTATTCTTGGCTGATGACGAATTTCTGGGAGACCAACTTCGACGCGAGTCTGGCCGGGTTCCATGAGTTCAATTTCCGCGTTGAGTCCGGCGCGCATCTTGCCACGCCGGCCGCGGCGATCGCCCGCATTCACGCGCTCAATCATGGGCTCATCGCGTTCCGCGTAAAACCGTAGTCCGGGGCTCCAGCCCAAGCGGACTTGCGACGTGCGCGAGTCCGCGCGATCTCGACCCGGCGCGCGCGGCGTAAACAACCTTGACGGGTTCCCGGTCCTTGCCTCACGACCTCTGACCGTCGGGTAGCCGCGCGGCCTCGTGTCCCCAAGTCGCGCGAGATGACCGACAATCGCATACGACGTGAGCAACCGAGTCACCATCCGAGACATCGCCCGGGAAACAGGCGTCCACTTTACAACCGTCGGGCTCGCCTTGCGCAACAGTCCCCGGATCGGCGCGGAAACTCGTCGCAGAATCCAGGCGGTTGCGGAAAGCATGGGCTACCAGCCCGACCCGATGTTGTCGGCCCTCAACGCCTACCGGCAAACGCAGCGGCGGCCACATTATCAGGCCACGATCGCTTGGATCAACAACTGGCCGGATCGCGGGTTTCTGGATCGCAACGACGATTTCCGCGAATACCACGAAGGCGTGTGCGCTCGCGCGGCGGAACTTGGTTACGGGGTCGAGGAGTTCTGGATGTGCGGGCGCGATTATTCCTTCGCCAAGCTCGGGCGCGTCCTGAAGGCGCGAAACATCCAAGGCATGATTCTCGCGCCGCAACCCCAGCCGCATACGGAGATCGACTTCGACTTCGGTGAATTTTCGGCGGTTTCGCTCAGTTACAGTCTGAAGCGGCCGGCATTGCACGTGATCACGAACCATCACTTTCGTTCGATGCTGCTGCTGATGCGGCACCTCGATGAACTGGGCTATCGACGAGTGGGGCTGGGCGTGCACAGAAACTGGAACGAAAAGGTCGGCCACGGCTGGTTCGGAGGTGTTCTCGTTGCAAAGGAGTTGATCACTTCGGGTATGGAAATTCTGCCGGTGCGCATGTTTGACAAACAAGACCCGCGGAAGTGGATCAAGGAGGACAGGCCGGACGTGATCGTCTCGCACAAGGAACTCTACGAGCGATTGTTGGCGGCGAACATTCGGATGCCTCGGGATGTTGGTTTTGCGAACCTCAGCGTGCCGGGAGGTACGACCGATGTCTCGGGAATACACCAGAATAGCCGATTGATCGGTCAGAAGGCCGTGGACGTGCTCGTCGGCATGCTGCACCGCGGTGAACGCGGTGTGCCGGACATGCCGGTCCACTTGTTGGTCGATAGCGTATGGGTTCCGGGGAAGACCCTGCGGTCGCAGAAGGGGTGAATCAGGCAAACATTGATGCGCTACAGGTAGTATTCCGCCTGCATTGCCGGAGAGCTAAGGGTGCGCGACAGTATTGGCATGAAACCCCGCCTTTGGATGTCCGATGTCCTCCGTCATTCCCGGACCGGCTTTACCTTGGTCGAATTGTTAACCGTGGTAGCCATTGTGGGCGTCTTGGGTGCCTTGGTTCTGGCTACGCTCGCTCCGATGCGAGCCAACGCTCGCAAGGCGAAATGCGTGTCGAACCTCCGTTTGGTTGGCGTCGCCTTCGAACAATTTGCGGCGGACTTCAATGGCTACTATCCGGCCGTCACCTATAACAAAGGCCAGACCAGCGGGCGGGTGAATCCGAATAAGTTGAATTGGTGGATGGAGCTGAAGCCCTACCTCGGAAACTTGGACATCAAAACCATTGGAGGCATTGACGGGAATCCGTTCGCGATTTGTCCGGACGGACTCACCGGGATGAACAGTAAAATAAATTATTATTATCAAACGCCGCGAGTGACCATCGGGCGTCCGGCCAAGACGATTTTGGCGGGTGATTCCAACTCGCATGCTCTTTCGCTTTGGAGCGGCGCGACCGACACGGCCGAACATGCCTGTCCGGGACGCCATCGGGGAATGGCCAACTACCTCTTTGTGGACGGCCATGTGAAGACACTCGCGCTGGCGGATGCCAATTTGCTCTACAGCCGCGATCCGTATGCCCCATGACCGACCACGCTCACGATGGTGTCGCGATTCGAAGTGGGCTGGGTACACGGCGGCCGGTCTAGGCAGGCTGGCCAAATGAGGCCCGGTTTTCCTCCTTTCGGAATATCCGTGAAGCTATTCACGGAATCCGCGCTTCTGTGTGTGATCGAGTATTGTGCGCGGAGCTTCCCCGAGCATGGCCCAACCCAACCCAACCCAACCCATTAACCACGCCCTGCTTCCACCTGCTCCCATTACTCTACTGAAACTCCTTCGTTCATGCGCCCCCAAATCGGCATTCTCGGCTGCGGCAAAATCAGCGCAGCCTATCTTAAAACCTTGGGCTCTGTCGGCCGGCCTTACGTCGAGGTTACCGCCTGCGCCGATGTCGCGCCCGCAGCCGCCCATGCCTGCGCCGACAAGTTCGGCATCCCGCGCGTCCTGACGCCCGAAGCCCTTCTCGCCGACCCCGACGTCCAGTTCATCGCCAACCTCACCATCCCCGAGGCGCACGAGGCGGTGACTCGCGCCGCTCTCCAAGCCGGCAAACATGTTTATTGCGAGAAACCCCTCGCCCTGGATTTTTCCGCCGCAGGCGAACTCCACGACCTCTCCCGTGACCGCGGCCTCATGCTTAGTTGTGCACCCGATACGCTCCTTGGCATCGCCCACCAACGCGCCCGCTACCTCCTCGACCAAGGCGCAGTCGGCGACCCCGCCGACGCGTTCGCGCACCTGCAAATGGCACTCAACCTACCGTCCGGCTACATGCGCGCCGCCTCCGGCCCGTTGCTCGACATGGGGCCCTACTACATTGGTGCGCTCGTCTTCCTCCTCGGTCCCGTGCATCGCGTCGCCGCGCTTGGTTCACACCTGCCGGTGAAAGACCCGGAAGGTGCCTTTTTCACCCCTGAGGCCCCCTCGCGCGTTGGAGCAACCCTCGAATTCTCCTCAGGTCTCACCGCGCAACTCTCGCTCCTCAACTTTGGCCAGCCCTACACGCCGCGTCTGGAAGTCTTCGGGGCGTCCGCACGCCTCGTCTGCGCCGATCCCAACCAGTTCGACGGCACCGTGCTCGTGGATAACACTAAGCCCGACGTCGCGTTTCCCGACTTCCCCTTCACCGAGAACAACCGCGGCGCTGGCCTCATCGAGATGAGCCTCGCCCTGCGCGAAGGCCGCGACTGCCGCCTCAATGCCGACTTCTGCCTGCACGCCACGGAAATCATCCTGAGCATTCGTCAATCCATCGAGTCCGATCGCGCCGTCACCCTCCAGACCACCTGCGAACGCCCAGCTCCCATGACGCCGCTGCCCGCCTCCGTCCAAAGTTGAACCGCGCCCCGCCGAGCCTTCGACCCCCACGCCACACCTTCCTTCTTTATGAAAACAAACATTGGCATCATCGGCATTGTCGGCCCCGAAATGGAACGCGACTTCTCCGGCACGCTCGCCCGCCTGCGCGAACTCGGTTACCGTGGGATCGAGTTCACTCTCGACACCCTCAAAAAACACGGCGGCCCTGCCGCGGTCGGTTCTGTGCTGAAAGCCGCCGACATGAGTCTCGTCACCCTCCATACCTTGCGCGAGCCGCTACGCGACAATCTCGCCGAACACCTCGACGCGCTCGCCGCCACCGGCGGCAAACACCTCACCATCTCCTGGGGGCCTCTCGATTCCCTCGACTCCATCAAACAGGACGCCGACCTCTACAACGCGCTCGCCCCCGAGATCCACAAGGCCGGTGCCCGGATTTGCTATCACAATCACGAACACGAATTCCTCATCCGGCTCAACGGACGCCACGCAATCCACCCTCTGCTCGAGCAGACCAAGACCTCGCTCGCGCTCCACCTTGATGTCGCTTGGGCGGCCTTCGGCGGCGCCAGTCCCGTCGCCCTGCTTGAGCGCCACGCGGGCCGCGTTCCGCTCGTGCACTTGAAAGACCTCTACGACCTCACCGTGCGCGACTGCTTCACCACTGTCGGCACCGGCTTGGTGGACATCGCTGGATGCGTCCGCGCCGCAATCACGGCCGGCACCGAGTGGATCACCGTCGAGCAAGATCATCCGCGCGGCATTACCGGCTTCGACCTCGCCGCCGCCTCGATACTGAACTTGCGCAACCTCGGTCTGCTAATCGCGTAAACCAACCCTTCCCACCAACTTTCTGATCGACCGCAACTGGAACCAAGGGACCCCCTGTGCTCTCCGCTTACCCATGCCTGAAACGCGCCTGCGCGCTACAAGTAGTATTGAGGTGAAGTTGTCGCGATCACCGCCGAAAACATATTGGGATTCTTCCCCCTGGCGACCCCAGTAAACCTTGGGCAGGCACCACCGGCATCGCGGCGTCTCCGCCTGACTTCTGATCCCCCCCGACACCCGCAAAAAAAAGCGAATGCTGCGCACGTCGCTCACCACCCGTCCCCATTCCTCCATGTCAATAACCATCCTCCGCATCTCGCCCAAACTCTTCGGATTCCTTTTTGGCTGCCTGCTGGGTTGCGCCTCCGCTGCTTTCGCCTCCGAGGCCGTTATCCCCGCCAACGGCGGCTTTGAAAACAGCTTGGAATCCTGGCGCTACGGCGACGCCATGTCGCAAGCAGTGCCTGATGCCGCTCGCACCGGAAAACTCGGCTTGCGTGTCATCGACAACGACAAGGTTAAGGGTTCCAGCCTTTTTAGCAGCAGCTATCCCGTGAACCCCGGCCAGACTGTCACGTTGTCCTTCCACGCCCGCTCCGACTCCAGCTTCATCGCCGTCTATCTGTGGCCGCGAAATGCCGCCGGCCGCCTGGTCAAGGATCCTGCCATTCGCGGCGACGGCGTGCGCCAGGTCGCCATCAAAAAGAGCGAGGATTGGCGTCATTATACCGTCTCCGCCACGATACCCGACGGCGCGGAATCCATCTCCATCTGGGTCCACTCTTGGAGCAGCTCCACCGGCACCGCCGACTTCGACGACTTCATCCTCGACGGCATCGCCTCCGGCACCGCCCCGCTCGTGTCCGCCTCCGAACTCGCGGCCGCCTCCTCCGCCGCCCTCGCCCGTGCCGAAAAGGAAAAGATCCCCGACGAAATCCCCCCGCGCGCGGCCCCGCCGATCATCATCCTCAAGCTCGACGACCTCAAGCAGGTCAACGGCAACGCCCACCACTCCTGGACCCGCGTCGCCGACTACCTCGCCTCCCGCAACATCAAGTCCGGCATCGGCGTCATCTGCAAAACCCTCGAGGAAGCCACCCCTGCATACGCCGACTGGATACGCAGCCGCCACGACTCGGGTTTGGTCGAGTTCTGGTTCCATGCCTGGGACCACGGCTCTTGGAAAACCACTGACGGCAAAAGCCTCAGCGAATTCGACGGCCGCACCTTTGAGGAACAGCGGCAACGTCTCGCCGACTCCCAGCGCCTCGCCAAGGAAAAGCTCGGTTTCGCCTTCAAAACCTTCGGTCCCCCCGGCGGCGGCTCCGGCCGTCATCAGGACGCCGCCACCGCCAAGGCTATGTGCGAGGACCCCGATCTCAAGGTCTGGCTCTACCCGTCCCCCATCGATGCGATGGGCCGCGAGATCGCTACCGCAGGCAAACTCACCGTCCTCGACCGCGTCTGGGCTGTGAACATCGAAGCCTCCGTGGGCCAGCCCAGCTACCAGCGCTTCGTCGCCGGCTACGCCCGCAATGCCGATCGTGAATACTTCGTCCTCCAAGGCCATCCCACCCACTGGGACCCCAACCGATTCTCCGAATTCGAAAAAATCATCGATTTCCTCATCGAACAAAAGGCCATCTTCCTAACCCCGAGTGAATATGCCGCCAGACTCAATGGCCGGCCCGCCCAGCAGGTCTCCGGCAAATGATGACAGCGCAACCGGTAGCTATGATGAGAACGTTTGTCCTGCTTCTCGTCGTCGTGATGAGTCATGTCAAAGCCGCCGATCGCGTTCGTTGGCGTTCCTCGCTTTATCCCGCGGACTGGACCCCCGGCCACGCCGACTCGGAGGGACGCTTCCTGCACGACTTTTCCCACGCCGGCTACCGCCAGGGCGAACAACCGATCCCCGACATCACCGGCCCCGTGTTCGACGTCACCGTCGCGCCTTGGTCTGCCGACGCCTCCGGCCAACAGGATGCTACCGTGGCCATCCAGCGCGCCATCGACGCGGCAGGAGAGGCGGGCGGCGGCGTGGTCTTCCTGCCCGCCGGCACCTACCGCGTGGCTCCGTCCGAAGGCTCCCGCTCCGCCCTGCGCATTGACCGACCCCGTGTCGTCCTGCGCGGCGCCGGTGCCGGCCGCACTTTCCTTTTCAACGACTCCACCTCCATGCGCTCCAAGCGCGTCATTGAGATCTCCCCCCGCCACCCCGTTTCCTGGCAGGCCGAAGGCAAGCCGGTCCGAGGCGCGAAAATCCTTGAAGACCTTCCGCTGCCCACTCGTCGCATTCCCCTCGACTACGTCGACGACCTCGCCGTCGGCGACCTCGTAATCGTGCGCAACGACCTCACCCCAAGCTTCATTAACCGGATCGGCATGGGCGGCAAGTGGACCCCCGGGCAGTCTCCCAACCGCACGCTCCTCTACTGCCGCACCATCATCGCTATCGAGCCTGAGACCAGCGTCGTCACGGTGGACATCCCCCTGCGCGGTTTTCTGCACGTCGAGGACAACGCCCGGCTGCTCAAGGTCTCCGGTAAGATGATCGAGGAGGTCGGCTTGGAGGATTTCTCCATCGGAATGAAACAGCATCCCGGCGAGGGCGTCGCCGAAGAGGACTGGAACAAACCCGGCACCATCGGCTACGACGCCAACAACTCCGCCGCCATCTTCCTCACCCACACGCAAAACTCTTGGGTCCGCCGCGTTAGCTCCTACGCCCCCACCGGCAACGACCCCAGGGTCCACATCCTCTCCAACTCCATCAAACTCCACCGCTCCCGCCTCGTCACCGTCGCCGGCTGCGATTTCCGCTTTCCCCAATACCGCGGCGGCGGCGGCAACGGCTACCATTTCACTCACAACGGACAGGACAACCTCATCCGTGACTGCCATGCCGAGGGCGCACGCCACAACTACGACTTCGGCACCATGCTCGCCAGCGGCAACGTCATCCTCGACAGCATCGCCAAGGACGGCCGTCTCGCCTCCGACTTCCACATGTTCCTTTCGCTGGCCAATCTCATCGACAACCTCACCTGTGACGGCGACTTCATCGAGGCCCGCGCCTTCCGGCCCTGGGGCGGCAATCCGGTCCACGGCGTCACCACCACGCAGTCCGTCTTCTGGAACACCTGCGGCCTGCGCCCCTCCAAGGAGCGCGCGGTGCTCGTTTACTCGCACCAGTTCGGCGAGGGCTACGTGATCGGCACGCGCGGACCGTTCGCCTTCGTGGACTCCAGCGACTTTGTCGAAGGTGAGGGAAGGGGAGATTCGCTCATTCCGCGTTCACTTTACCTCGATCAACTTCAACGCCGCCTTGGTCCACAATCATGAGATCTCCTGTCTATCTCCATGGCGCCGCGCCGGTCGTCGATGCGTCGGCCGAACACGTGCTCTTCGCCTTCTCCGACCGCGAACAGGCGCTGTTCTTCCCCGAGGCTCGACCTGAACTCGCCGCCGGTCGTGCCGCGTGGTCCCGTCTTGATCCGGAGTCTCTCGACGCCGAGGGCTGGGCCGACGCCCTGCGCGAACGCCGCCCCACCGTGCTCGTCACCGCCTGGAGCGCCAAACCCGTGCCGGTCGACTGGATCGACTCCGACGACTTCTCCCTGCGCTACGTCTGCCATATCACCGGCTCGCTCAAGAAAATCATGAGCGATCGGCTCTACGCCCGCGGCGTGCGCGCCACCAACTGGGGCGCATCGATCAACCACACCGTCGCGGAACACGCCTTGCTGCTCGTGCTGGCGCTGCTGCGTGGAGCCGCCCAGTGGCCGGCGACGATCGCGCAAGGCGGCTGGACGGTCGACCATGTGGAGCGCCTCCGCTCGCGCACCCTGCGTGGCAAGCGGGTCGGACTGCACGGCTTCGGTGCCATCGCCCGCGAGATCGCCCCGCTTCTCGCTTCCTTCCGCCCCGAACGCGTCTCCGCCTACTCCCGCGGCGTGCCCCCGTCCTTCATCGTCGAACACGGCGTGCAATCTTGCCCGAGCCTGGAACGCCTCTTCGCCGAGAGCGACGTGGTGATCGGCTGCGAGAGCCTCACGCCGGAGAACCGCGGCTCGGTGGATGCGCGTGTCCTTGGACTGCTTGCTGACGACGCCGTCTTCGTCAATGTCGGCCGAGGCCAGATTGTGGACGAGACGGCCCTGCTCGCCGAGGCGGCCTCCGGACGCCTCCGTCTCGGCCTCGACGTTTTCCACCGCGAGCCCCTGCCAGCCGACTCGCCGTTGCTCGCCGCCCCCGGTATCCTGCTCTCCCCGCATATCGCCGGCCCGACTTGGGACACCTACCGCGTCTGCGGCGATCACGCACTCGACAACCTCCGCGACTACCTCGACGGCAAACCACTCGACGGCGAAGTGGCCGCCGACTTCTTTGCCCGCATGACCTGACCATTAACGCGCTACAGGTAGTATCATCGACGCCTTTACCCATCCCAAGCTCTCATCCAAGCTGATTAAAACGACCTGAATCCGTTGGTTCGTTTTCTCTTTCCCCAAAAATTCCAACACACACCCATGAAAACTCCAGCCCGCCTCCAGACCTCCCCCGTTCGCTCGCTCGTCGCCGCCCTGCTGCTCGCCTCCACCGCCGCCGGCCTGCACGCCGGTCAGATCAGCTCCGCCTCCTACGTCAACGACTTCACCAGTGACGCGGATGATTTTGCCACGCTCAAGACTTGGACGCTCGATACCAACAGCCCCGGCTTCTTTGGCCACAATGATGTCGCCAGTGCGACCGGCAGCTATGTTGCCTCCGTCGAGCACACCCTGCTCGGTGGAGCGGCCGCTTCTGCTTCCGATTTCACCTTCGAGTCCACGGTGGTTTACACCGCCTCGGGCGTCGGGTCCACCAACCGACTCGGTGTGCTCTTTCTTGCAGGCGACGCCGCACTTACTCCCGCCACCGCCTATTCCTTCTACCTGCGAGGCACCGCTTCGAGCGGTTTCAGTCTGTTTCTGGAGCGCGCTGGCGTTGCCGTCGCCTCGGGCGGCAGCAGCAACGATGAATTGCGCGACTACTTTGGCGCCACCCTCACTTTCAATGTCACCGCGTCGTATTTGGACCAAGTCGGGGGAGACGGTATCAATGACGCTTTGAAACTTGATGTAACGCTGAGCTCCTCCTCCAAGGACTCCATCAGCCTGACCTTCACCGACACCGATCCGCTCATCGGCAGCCATTTCGGGCTGTTGGGCAGAGACGACTCAAACACCCAAACCTTCAACGCCCAGTGGGACTCCGTCAGCCTGACCACCATCCCCGAGCCCTCCACCATCGCCTTGCTCGGCGGCTTGGCCGCCCTGCTCGGCGCGATCGTCACTCGCCGCCAAAAACGCGCCGCCTAAAAGCCGCTCGCTTACCTCCGGGGAGGAGACCGGTTCGATCCGCCGCTCCCTTTTTTTTGCAGCCCCACCCGGGCACCAAGGCCACTGCCTTGCCCTGCTTTTCATCCTATTTCCCTCCCGACCCCATGAAACCCCAAATACCCCTCCGAACCACGATCCTCCGTCTTTGCCTTCTCGGCCTGTCCGTCGGCGCGCTCCACGCCGCCGATTACTACTGCGACCCCGCCATCGGCAGCATGTCTAATCCCGGCACCTCCAGCAGCCCGTGGAGCACCCTCGAGGCCGTGTTCACGGCCAACAAAATTTTCGCCGCCGGCGACGTCATCCACCTGCGTGACGGCCACCATGGCTACCCGACGATCAAGGGTGCCAACTCCGGCGACGTCACCATTCAGGCCCAGTCCGGCCATTCGCCGACCGTAAAAAAAATCATCGCAGAGAGCCCCGCCGCGCACTGGGTGATCTCCGGCCTAAGCATCAGCACCGAAACCTCCGGTACTCCTGACACCGGCGGACTCGTGGTCATCCCCGACGGTTGCAGCTACATCACGGTGCAGGATTGCCTCCTCTACGGCGCGACCGACACCACGGGCTGGACGGCGAGCGACTGGGCCACCAAGGCCAACTCCGGCGTCCGCACCCACGCGCCCTATACTGTCCTACTCCGCAATACCCTGCGCAACGTTGGCGCCGCCATCGCCATCATGCCCCAGGCCCACCACACCCAGGTGACGGAGAACCTCATCGAGAACTTCTGCTACGACGGCATCATCGGCCTCGCGAACGACTCGACCTACGAATACAACGTTGTGCGCAACAGCTACAACCTCGTTGACTCCTACCACCGCGACGGCTTCCAGAGCTACTCCTACAGTTACTATCCCGGCGGCACGCCCGGCTACGGTGTCGTATCCAACGTAACATTACGCGGAAACACCTTCATCAGCCAGACCGACCCGAACCAACCTTTCAGCACCTAGGATGGGCATAACATGCACGGCATCGGCTGCTTCGATGGCATGTTCGACGGCTGGGTCGTCGAGAACAACCTCATTGTTAACGGTAGCGCCCCTGGCATCGTCTTCCTCGGCGCGACCAACTGCCGCATCGTCAACAACACGGTGATCCGCAATCCGCTCAAATCCACCCACGCGCACCCCATGATGGAGGTAAGCGCCCACAAGTGGGACCAAGGGCCCTACTCCAATGTGTACTCAAACAATAATCTCGTGCGTAACAATATCGCCGGCGGCGCTAAGTTTTGGCACTCCACCAACCTGACCAGGGACCACAACCTCTTCGTCACGGACTACGCCACCGGCTATTTTGCGGACTACGCCAGCTTCGATTTCCGGCCGCTGTCCGGCGGCCCGCTGGTTGACACGGGCGATGGCACTCTCGCCCCGACCATCGACCTCGACGGCAATCCCCGCCCGCGCGGGACGGCCCATGACATCGGTGCCTACGAATACGGCACGCTCTTCGCCGACAACTTCGAGTCCTACCCCTCTGGTGCCAACATCGGTGGGCAGCCGGTCGGCACCACCACTTGGTCCGCAGCCGGCACCGGCTCCGGCGGCTCAGCCACCCTTTCCTCGGCCCAGTCCTACGGTGGCGGCTCGCAGGCGCTCTACCTCGTGCAGACCGCGACTGGCTTCCGCCCCCGCGCCACGCTCGACCTCGTCAATGGCGGCTTTATTCCCTCGGCCTTGACCAAGGGCTCGGTGTCTTTCGCTGTGTGCGAGGACCCGAGCAATCCCTTCGGCACCAATTATTACACCGTGAACATTGGTGGCATGAGTCTGTCGCGGTACGCCTCCGGAGGCGTCAGTCGGTTCTATTTTTCTGTCAGCGGCGGCTCCGGTGCCACCGTTTACTTCACGGGCGCTCAGCACACCTACACCCCCGGCGCGTGGAACTTGATTGAGGTTGCCTTCGACAACACCGCCAAGGCCGCCTCGCTCTACATCAACGGCGGCTTCGCCGCCACCGTCACCGGTTCGTCGGCCAACTTCACCGTCTCCGCCTTCACGCTCGGCCTCTACTCCAGCAGTGCGACTAGCGACAAGGTCTTCTTCGATTCGGTCGAGGTGAACCAGTAAACCTAAATTCGGCGATAGGAGGTGCGATCGTCGGGTGAGTCCGACAAAACCGGAAGACCCCGACGCTATCGCCTCCCCGGCCATCCCATTGGCGTCTTCCCGCGCCAGCGTCAGTTTTCACGTACGATCGGCGGCCGTGGTCGCAACTCGTTCGTCCGACAAGGTCCGGCTCCAGATGGGAATCTCGGCATCCTGTTGCATGCGCCATGTAATTCCGGCGGCCTGTGAATATAGGGCACGCCTGCATTTACTACTGAAACAGGCGGACTCCAAATCGATGTTTTCCGCTCACGTCAACTCGAACAACCCCAGAACAAACGCACTATGAATACCCCCCTCCATTGGCTCCGTAGCGGAGCTATTGCTACACGAATGGAACGACAGGCGCGCCATGCGGCTGCAATCGCTGGCGCAATTTGTATGGCTGCATCTACTGCCCTCGGTTTTGATTATGGAGATCTCCCTGCCGACCGAATGCCAGATGCAGGCTGGAGCGATGTCCAGTGGTTCGACCCCGGTTCTTGGACGACCATTAATGTCAACACAGCGGGACTGCCGGCTAACAACAGCGGAGTCAACGCTTCCACGGGAGTCAGTGCTATCCTTGCGGCTCACCCTGGTGAGCGCGTGATTCTTTCGTTCCCGGCGGGAACCTACTACTTTTACAGCGACTTACAGATCACGAGGGGCGATGTCCGGATTCAAGGGGCTGGCATGAGCCAGACGATCTTCAAGCTTAGCATTCCGGCCACAAGCGTCGGTGGAATCGGATTTAAGGGAGGCGGGTTTTCCACTTCCGTGGGGATTACGAATTCACCGTGGCGAGGCACAACATACGTATACGTGTCGGATGATAGTACATTTAACCCAGGCGATTATGTGCAAGTGTATCTAAAGGATGTCTATTCGTCTGGGACATCGGAGACCTCGGACTACTTCTATGGACAGATTTGCAAAATCAGTTGGATTGACCGAGCCGCCCACAAGATCGTGTTCACTCAAAAACTGGGTCTTGACTATCCGTCGGCCGATTCACCGAGGCTGAAGAAGATCAGTATGATCGAGAACGTTGGCGTCAGCGATGTTCAGGTTTGGAGGGTGCGGGACAATGCGGACTATTCGAAGAACATTTGGATGAAGTGGGTTAACAACGGTTACGTGGCCGATGTGAATTCAAAGTACTGCGCCAATGAGCATATTTCGTTTATCTATAGCCGGAACATTGTGGCCGCACGAAATAAGGTTCACGATTCGTATGACTACGGCGAGGGGGGGCATGGATACGGTATCGTGGCGAATTATTGCACGACGAATGCACGCATTTCTGATAACAAACTCTGGACCCTCAGGCATCATATCTTGCTTCAAAAGGGCGCGAATCATTGCGTGATTAGCTATAATTCGCTGGAAACGAGTTACATGAATGGGGACTGCATGCCCCTGCATGGGGATTTTTCAAACAATAACCTGTTTGAGGGGAATATGTTTGATGCCAGCTACGCGGATAGCGCGTGGGGCGCGAGTGGTCCCCGGAACACCTGGTTCCGAAACAACGCCACGAGCTATGTGGGTTCCGGGAACGTAGATACGGACGAGCAAAATGTCGTTGGGAATTACTTGGGAGCGATTTGGTACTCGGGCCAGGACCACTACTTGGGTGCCAACAAGCAGACGAATGGCGTGGAGCTTTGGGGGCAACTGACCTCAAGTTCAGTCATTCCCAATTCGTTATATCTTACTAGCCAACCAAGCTTTCTGTCGGGGAAAGCATGGCCTTTATTTGGACCGGACGTGACAAGTTGGGGTAGCGGCAACACCTTGCCAGCTCGAGACCGGGCGAAGTAATGGACGTGACTGACCTAAAAAGGCCTCAAATCTTCGGCGGGCGGGAAAGATGCGGGCTGGTTTACTCCCTGTAAACGCTCGGCCCGTCCACCCACGCGGGTTCGACCAGCAACTGGCGCTCCGCCGACTCCCCGCGGTCGCCGCGGTGCAGCATGCCGATCAACAGATCCACCGCCGCCGCGCCCACCTTGTCGAAATGCTGGTCGATCCCGGACCACGCGCCGGCCGCATCCGCTTCCAGCGAGACAACTCCAACCACCTCGGATACCCTCGTCCGCAGCCCGCGCAACGCCGTCAGCACCGGCTCCGGTCTCGCCGTCAGGATCACGTCCGGCCGGTGCTCCCGAAGCCACGCCCGAAACGCTCCCGTAGCGAACGAGTCCATAAGCAAAGGCGACGGCACCTCGCCCCCCGCCGTCTCCGCCAGATAGGCGCCGAGCCACCTCCGTCCCACGCGCTCGTTGACGCCTTCCGCCAACACCAGCCCCGGACGCGTCAACCCGCGCTCCCGGCACCGGCGCATCGCCAGCACCATGCCTTGGAAGTGATCCGACGCCACCCGCGCCACGTTCGGCTTCACGAGCGAGTGCCCGATCGTCACGCAACAAAACGGCCCGCAATCCAAGGCCAGGCTCCCCTGCGTTTCCCGCAACGGCGCGATCACCATCCCGTGGATGCCGCGCTGCCTCAACACCCGGGCAAACGCCTCCGGCCGCAAGCGCTCTTCGCCCAGGCAAAACTCCTCCAGCTTATACCCGTTGCGCTCCGCCCGCTCCACCGCCGCCGCCTGAATCCGCCGAAAGCTCGGCGCCAAACCCGCCCACTCGCCGCGCCTTCGTCCTTGCGTGACAAATGCGATTACCGACTGGAACCGCGCCGGCGCCACCGCCCGGCGATGACTCATCAACGCCGCCACCAGCGGATTCGGCCGGTAGCCCAGTCGCTCCGCCGCCGCCTTCACCCGCCCGCGCGTCGCCTCCGGAATCCGCGGATCGTCGCGCAACGCCCGCGACACCGTGCCGCGGTGCACCCCCGCAGCGTCCGCCACCTCCTGCATCGAAACCGCCGTCTTTCCCATTTTGCGCAACGATGCGCACAACGGGTGTTTTGATCAAGCCGCGTCTCGCCGCGAGCCTGAGTCCTGCATCGCAGCACTCTTTTTTTCCCGCCCATGAACATCCGCCCCGCGCTCTGGCTCTTGCTTTCCAACCTGCGACATCCCGATGTCGCTGCCGTCGCCCCGACCCTCGCCTGGATGGCCGCCGACGCCGGCGCCGCGTTCGAACTCTATCTGGAGTGCCGCCGCGACGGCAGCCTCTTCGCCGAGACCGGCAGCACCGTGCTCGGCGGCCATCACCACCACCAGTTCAACTATCTGTGCGCCGCGTTCGACGTGCGGATCGTCCGCCTCGGCCCGACCTCCGTGTTCGACTCCTCGATCGGGGCCTTCGGCCTGCCCGTGATCGCCGAGGCCGACGACGCCGCGCGGCTCTACGCCCGGCTGCTCCGGCTGCCCGGCACGGTCAAACCGGAGCACATCGTCCTTCTGCCCTCCGCGGAGGTGCGCGTTGGCCGCGACCGCCTCGCTCTCGCGCCCTGCCTGTTCCCCGAGATTCTGTATCGCCGTGCGTTGGGTTTTCGCGCCGCGCAGGCGAAGCACGCCGCCCGGCTCGCCGCCGCGCACGACGTCTCATCGGCCCACGCCGTCTTTCTCGATGCGCGCGAAACCCGCGCTGCGAACGCGAGCTTTCCCGAGCTGCGCGTCGTCGATCGCGTCGGCCCGAAGGACGACTGGGACACGCTGACCCTGCGCACCGCCCGCCGCTGGAAACACGAGGCGCGCGGTCTCGTCTTCGGCGACCCGCCGGCGGTCTTGTCCCAACTCGCGGCGCATTGCCGCCACCAGCGCGTCGCGGTGTTTTCCCCGGCGGTTTTTCCGACCGGGGGCAAGGTCGCGGTCTCCGACTATGTCGAGGCGCGCTCCGCCATTTCCGCCGAGGCCGCCGCCCTCGCGGTCGAGCTGGGCAACCGTGTCATCAGCGGACGCCAGACCTGCGATGGCGACATCTTCGAGTGGTCCCGGCAGGGCGTGTGCATCCAGATCATCGACCCCAACCGCCCGGCCTTTCCCATCGTGGAAACCGTGCGCCACGCCTGGGCCGAGCCACCGGCCGCCGCGCCCGACCACGAACCCTCTGACGCGCAACTCGTCCGCTGGGCCGACGAGGGCCGCGTGCTCACCTCGCTGGTTTTCCACTCCGGCGAGGTCGCCCACAACGAGGCCATGCTCGCGCTGGTGGACTTCGCCGTCAGCCAGGGGCTCAAACTCGGCCTCGGCGTGCACGCTGCGCGCTACGAGATCTGTCCCCAGATGTGGGAATTGCTCGGTGTGCCCGTGGAGCGCGGCGGCGCGCTCGGTCTCGTCGAACCCCTGCTGCACAGCGGCGGTCTCGGCGTGCTGGCCGAGTGCAACTGCCCGCCCGAGATCCTGCGCGAACACTGCGAACGCGCCCTCGCACGCATCCGCGACATCGCCGGTCCGCGCGGCGCGCCGCGCGGCTACTACGCGTTCATGGACTCCAACCTCGACCGGCTCGACTCGGTGCGCGGCGACCTCTTCGCATCCATTACGAGCGCCGGCCTCGACTACGTCGTCTCGTCCGCGCTGCCCGGCCGCAACCGCGTGCTCTGGCGCTCGGCCGACCGCCGCCGCCTCGCCCTCAACCAGTCGCCGCGCGTGGTGCACGTCGCCTCGCCCTTCGTGCGCGCCACCACCCCCGAGGACCTCGACACGGCTGGCGGCGCCGCCGGCGCGGGCTGGATGCTCGCCGCGCTCGACGCCCCGGTCATCTCCTTCGCGCCCTACATCTGGGACAAGGGCTCCCGCTTCATGGCGCTTGTGGCCAAACTCCGCGAGGGCTCCCGCATCAACGTCACCCCGCGCACGATCGCGCGCTACGCCCGGCTGCTCGACAAACGCGGCCTCCTGCCCGCCCCGGTCACCCACGACAACCAACCCGCCGTTTTCGCATGAACAACCCCCGCCTTCCTTCCCGTCGTCCGCTGGCGGACCAACGCACCTTCACCAGCCCCGCCTGCGAACGCCTGATCGACGAGATCGCCGCGACCATCGCCGACGACGAACTGCGCTGGCTCTTCACCAACTGCCTGCCCAACACACTCGACACCACCGTCGCCTTCTCGCGCGACGTCGACGGCCGGCCCGACACCTACGTCATCACCGGCGACATCGACGCCATGTGGCTGCGCGACTCCGCCGCCCAAGTCTGGCCCTGTCTCCCGCTCGCCCGCGACCACGCCGACATTCGCGACCTGCTCGCCGGCGTCGTCCGCCGACAGACCGCCTGCATCCTCCTCGATCCCTACGCCAACGCCTTCTACCGCGAAGCCCGGCTCGGCGAATGGCGCGACGACGGCACGCTCATGGTCCCCGGCGTGCACGAGCGCAAGTGGGAGCTCGACAGCCCGTCCTACTTCCTGCGCCTCTCGCATGGCTACTGGCGCGCGACCGACGACCTCGCCCCGCTCGACGCCCGCTGGCGCGAGGCCGTGCGCGCCGTGCTCCGCCTGCTGCGCACCGAGCAAGGCGGAGTGCCTGGCCGCTCACCCTACCTGTTTACGCGGCCCGGAAGCACCGATTCCCTGCTCAACGGCGGCGTCGGCGATCCCGCCAAGCCCTGCGGCCTCGTGCGCTCCGCGTTCCGCCCGTCCGACGATTTGTGCAAGCTGCCCTACCACGTGCCGTCCAACGCCATGGCCTCCGTCGCCTTGCGCGAGACCGCCGACCTGCTCGACACGCTCGGCGACCACGCCGACGCCGACGAGGCCCGCGCGATTTCCCGCGAGATCGTCGCGGCGCTGGAAACCCACGCGGTCGCGCACCATCCCGCGCTCGGCGAGATCTGGGCCTACGAGGTGGACGGCCACGGCTCGGTTTGCCTGATGGACGACGCCAACATCCCCTCGCTCCTCTCGCTGCCCTACCTCGGCTTCTGCGCGAAGGACGACCCGCGCTACCTGCGCACCCGCGCCTTCTGCCTCGGCGAAACCAATCCCTACTTCTTCCGCGGCGCCACCGGGGAGGGCGTCGGCGGCCCGCACGCCGGCCTGCGCACGATCTGGCCCTTGGCTGTCGTCATGCGCGCGCTCACCGCCGTCGAAGACGCCGAGATCCTCGTCTGCCTGCGCCAGCTGCGCGCCACCCACGCCGGCACCGGCTTCATGCACGAGACCTTCGACGTCGAGGACGCCGCGCGCTTCACCCGCCCGTGGTTCGCCTGGGCCAACACCCTCTTCGGCGAACTCGTCGCCACTCTCCACCGCGAGCGCCCGCATCTGCTCGCCCGCCCGCTCTGAAAAACACCGCCACCGCTTCCCCATGATCACTCAAACACCCGAGGAACTCACCTTCGATCTCGTCGTCATCGGCGGCGGTCTCGCCGGTCTTTGCGCCGCCGTCGCCGCCGCCCGCCGCGGCGCGGAAGTCGCGCTCGTGCAGGATCGCCCTGTGCTCGGCGGCAACTGCTCCAGCGAGGTCCGCGTCGTGCCGCACGGCGCCACCCACTCCAACGCTTGGGCGCAGGAAACCGGCCTGCCCTACGAACTGCTGCTGCGCGAACGCTCGCTCAACCACGTCACTTTCTTCGATCACGGCCTGATCAACAGCCGCTTCGATCTTACGCTGATCGAGTTTGCCCGCGCCGAGCCCCGCCTGCGCGTGTTCTACAACACCACCGTGCGCACGGTGGACTCGTCGCCTGCCGATCCGGCCGATGTCGCCGCCCCGCGGTCCACGCCCAACGGCCTCGGGCGTGTCGGCGGCCACGACCGCGTCATCCACGCGGTGCGCGGCTCGCAGCTCGGCAGCGAAAAGGAATTCGTTTTCCGCGCCCGCCAGTTCATCGACGCCACCGGCGACGGCACCGTCGGCTTTCTCTCCGGGGCCGATTTTCTCTACGGTCGCGAGGCGCGCTCCGAGTTCGGCGAAAACCTCGCCCCGCTCGTCGCCGACGACGCGACGATGGGCTCCACCATCACCATGCAGGCGCGCGACACCGGACGCCCCGCGCCCTTCGTTCCGCCGCCCGGCATCCGCCGCTATCGCAGCCTCGCCGACCTCGGCCTCAAGCGCAGCCTCTACCACCTCGAAAAACCCGTCTTCGGCGGCTACTGGTGGCTGGAGATCTGCAACCCCTTCCACCAGATCGCCGACAACCAGGCCATCCGCGACGAACTCCACGCCCACGTGCTCGGCGTGTGGGACTACATCAAAAACCACGGCGAACACCGTGAGGCCGTCGCCAACCACGCCCTCGAATGGATCGGCATGGTGCCAGGCAAACGCGAAAGCCGCCGCCTCGTCGGCGACGTCGTCGTGCGCGAGCAGGACGTGCACCACGATCGCCGCTGGCCCGATGGCGTCGCCTATGCCGGTTGGTGGATCGACCTGCACATCCCCGGCGGCATCCTCAACAAGACCGACCCCGGCGAACGCGAAAACGCCGACCGCAACTACAAGCACTGGATTCGCATCCCCCCGTTCACCCTGCCTCTGCGCGCCTTCTACAGCCGCAACGTCCGCAACCTCTGGATGGCCGGGCGCTGCCTGAGCGTCACCCACGTCGCGCTCGGCCCCTCGCGCGTCATGCAGACGCTCGGCCACATGGGCCACGCAGTCGGCCTCGCCGCCGCCTACGCGCTCGAGCACGGCCTCTCGCCGCGCGAGGTCGCCGCGCCCGACGGTCCGCACATCCAACCCCTGCGCCAGCGCATGCTCCGCGACGACGTGCGCCTGCTCGGCGTGCGCAACGCCGATTCCGACGATCTTGCGCGCGACGCGGTCGCCTCCGCCTCCGGCGAGGCCGCTTTCGATCTCGGCGAGGCCGACACCGCGCGCTGGTTCCGCCTCGGCCCGCCGCGCCCCGCCACGCCGCTCTCCTCCGAGGCCCTCGGCATGGTCGTGCCCGTGACCGCCGGCCGCATCGACACCGTCTCGCTCTTTCTGCGCAACGAATCCGACCGCGCCGCCCGCCTTCTCGTCGGCGTGCAGCCGATGGCCCGCATCTGGGACCGCGACGACCGCCCGTCGCTTGCCTCCGTCGAAATCGAACTCCCGGCCGGACACGAGGGCTGGTGTGATGCGCCCCTGGCCGCAGCCGTCGAACCGGGACGCCCGTATCGCATCACCCTCGCGGGCCCGTCCGGAGTCCTCTGGGCCGCGGCCGGCCGCAACGAACCGGGCTCGACGATGCAGTATCTCCACGTCTGCCCCGGCGGCCCGGAGGAAAAAAACCGCGCGCTGCCCGGCTTTCAACCCGCCGAGGTGGACATCCCCGCCTACCGCCATTGGCGGCAGTTGACCGGTTGTCCGCTGGCGCTGCGTCTCGCGCCACTCTCGCGTCCCTTCGGCGCGGCCAACATCAACAACGGTCACGCTTGGGTCGAAGCGATGCCCAACCTCTGGGTGTCGGATCCGGCGCGGCCGTTGCCGCAGCATTGCGACCTCATGTTTCCCGCCCCGCGTCAGGTGGGCCGCGTGGAGCTTACGTTCGACACCAACCTCACCCGCGCGATGCAGGGATCGGAGGGATACTACCGCGCCCCCGAGTGCGCCCGCGACTGGCGCGTGTGGGCTCGCGTCGACGGCGCGTGGCGGACCGTGCACGAGGCCCGGGACAACTTTCAGCGCAAGTGTGTCGCGCGCTTCGAGCCGGTCCCGACCGACGCGCTCCGGCTCGAAATCCTCGTCACCAACGGCGCGCCCGAGGCGCGCGTTTACGAGCTACGCGCCTACGCCGAGTGAAGCGGCGCGGCGCGCGGCCCGTCCCGGGCATCACTTCTCCGGGGCGACGTCGAGGTCCGCGAGCCCCAGGCTGTTGCCTGCCTCGCAGATCACCGCGAGGCCGAGCGGATAGGCCCCCTTCGCCTGCGCGTCGGGGCGGATCACCACCCCGATCGTCTGCGACTCGCCGGCGGCGAGCTCGCCCTCCCAATCCTGCGAGCGGGGCCCGTCGTTCTCCGGGCGCAGCGCCTCGACGAAGCCCACCGGCCACAGGCGGACGCGCAAGGACTTGTCGGTAGGGTTCACGGCGCGCAGCACAACCTCCGTCCGCTCGCCTCGCGTCACCGGACGCTCCGGCGCGACGACCTCCACGCGCACCGGTCCGCCGCCGCGCGGCAGACGTCCGGTCACCTCGCCGTATTCGTAATACATCGGCATCGGGCGGAGCGTCATGTTCGGCTCCACGCGGTTGAGCCCGTAGAGATCCCCGCGCTCGTTGGCCGAATACCAAGTAACCAATCCACATTGCGCGGCGAGCTCGCGCAGGGCGATGCCTCCCTCGCGGGCCTTGGCCTCCTCGCTGTCGAGCACGCCGGGGCCGCGCCGCCAGCCGCCGCTTTGGAAGCCGACCTCGGTCACCCATATCTCGCGGACGACGCCAGCGGCGGCGAGCAGCTCCGCCGTCGCGCGATTGCGTGAGGACACGGCGGCCCCGGTCTTGCCGTAGGGGTGCGTGGTCACGCCGTCGAAATAGCGTGCCCAGCCGTCCTCCAGGAGCCGGGGCAGCCAGACGTCGAACACCATCGAGGCGACGAACACGCGGTTCTCCGGATTCGCCCGCTTCGCGGCGTGGTGTCCGATTTTCAGATACTGTTTGTAGTCCCCGTAGGCGCCATTGAAGCCCTCGGTCCATAGGTCGGGCTCGTTGAGAATTTCCCAAGCGCCGATCCGGCCGTCGAAGGCGCGCACGGCGTTTTCCACGAAGCGTTCCCAGTCGGCCCAGTCGAGCGGCGGCCAGAAGGCCCCCGCGATCTTGGTCGGCGCTGCGCGTTTGCGCTCCTCGGTCTGGTCGCGCTCGCCGGATTTTCCGCTGGCCCAAGAGGGCGTTCCGTGCAGAAAGGCGATCGGCGTGGTAATGCCGTAGCCGGCCAATTCGTCCACCCGCGCGACAAGGTCGGCGAAATCGACGCGTCCGCGTTCCGGCTCGACGCGACTCCAGTTCACCCCCATGCGCACGCTGTCCACCCCGGCGCAGGCCAGCAGCTTGAACGCGGTGTCGCGCAGGCGCGGCTCGAAACGCGGCATGTCGTGGGCGCTGTCCGGCGTGGTGATTCCCCAGCGGGTCGGCGCGGGACGCGACGGCTCGGCCTCCGCTCGGGACGCGAGGACCGACAACGCGACACAGATCGCCGCGAGGAGCTCGAAGAGAGGGGTGACGGTGCGGCGGCGCTGCCTCATAACGCGCGCTGCTCGTCCAGCGTCACGCGCCGGCCCATCCAGTGGAATTTTTTCTGGATGTCGCGATACATGCCGCGGGCCTCGGACTCCTGGCCCTGGAAGCTGCACTTGGGACAGCGATGGTGATCGCCGCCCGCGTGGATCATGAGCACGTCGATGTCCCGTGAAAAACACACGGGGCAGCGCATCACATTGCGGTAGGAATTATCTTGAGACATGAGTTGAGGGTGCCGTCGCCCCGGAGGGAGCGGGTGAGCTTGAGGGTGAAGTAGGGACTGAACAAATGACCGGCGCAGACGGCGGCGGTCGCCGGACCGGCAACGTCGTCGGCGACGCACAACTCGAGGCGGGCGTTGACCTGCGGGATGGTCGCGGCGGCGCGAGTCGCCGCGGTCGACTCGCGCCAGACGCCGTCGTAGTCGAACGCATGGCGCACAGGCGAGGCGCCGTCCGCCTCGAGCACGATACCGTACAGATCCTCGGGATACTCCGTGCGGCCCGGCGCGCCCTTGAAATACTCGGTCACGGTCAGCGTGGCGCCCGGGTCCGACAACCCGGACACGGCGCGCTCGATGCCCAGGGCGCCGTCGCGGGTGAAGCGGTAGGTCGTGACAAGCGAGCCGGCGGGACCGTCGGCGAATTTGAACCGGACCGGCGAGAGACGGATCTCGGTGCTGTCGCCGGTGCGGTTGACGGAGACAACCTTGGTTTGGAAGTCGCACAGGTCGATGGTCTCGGTTCCGTGCGTCAGCAGCAGCGTGGTGCGAGCGCCGTCGTAGCAATGGTGCGCGCTGCCCGAGCGGTGCTGGGACTGGATGAGATACGGATAGGTGCCGAGGTCGCGGTGCGGCGTGTCGGGTCCGGTGGCGACGGCGACCTTGCCGGCGTAGGGTCGCAGGTCGCCGATCGAGCCGCCCTGGTCGGCGTTGATGGTCACGCGCCAGGCCGGGTCGCAATACCAAAAGTAGTGCTTGCCGGAACCATAGAGCATCTCCTTCGCAAGATACACCTCGGGCGTGCCGGCGGGCTTGTGCGCGCGATGCCAGTCGCCGTATTCGGCGAGGGTGAGGTCGGTGAGTTCTCCCTGCTTTTTCAGGCCGGCCATGTAACGCAGGAATTTCTCGTAGAGCTCCCACGCGACCTCGGGCGGGTATTCGCTGTTGTGGTTCCAGTCGAGCCAGCTGGGGCTCACGAAGGTGTTGTAGTAGGAGTGCCCGCCGTTCCAGTCGGCCTGCATGCGGAACTGATCGACGAGGTTGAGATCGTAGGGGCAGAAGCTGGCGTCATTGCCCATGCCCCGGATCACGTTGGGCGAATGGCTCGCCCAGAAGTCGTTGCGACCCTCGAAGGAAAGGCTCATGTCGCGCAACAGGTGCGGCACGGCGACGATGTCGGCGGAATCGGTCGCATCGGCCGCGGGGCGCAGCGTGTGCGAATTGGCCGGGAACCAGGGGTTCCATGGCATGCCCTCGTTAAACAAATACCAGGAGTGGTTGCAGCCGTGGAAGACGCGCACGCCTTCCTCGAAGCAGCCGCCGATCACGGTGCGCACCTCGGGCGCGAGGCGCTTGAGCACGGCCAGCGAGGAGGAGTCGAAGTGATACGAGCCGACCGAGGCGGGGGCGGAGCCGAACACCTCGCGGAACTTGGCGAAGATAAGGGCGAGGGCGCGCTCCTTGCGCTCGCGGTCGAGCAGCCAGATGCAGAGCTGGCCGTTGGTGATTTCGGAAAGGCCGGGGCCGCGCAGTCCGTGCAGGGAGAGCGCGACCTCGTCGCCGAAGCGGTCGCGGTCGGCCACCGCGCCGGCCACCGCGCGCGGGTCGAAAAGATCGTGGTAGAACAGGAAAATCGTGGTCTTGAAACCAAGACCGTGGGCGAACTCCTGCTGCCGACGATAAATGTCGTAGTGCCC